>CATLIJ010000004.1 GCA_949948825.1 uncultured Clostridiaceae bacterium | reverse complement strand
ATCAATCTTTCCTTTTCCCTCAAGGGCATAGGCCACCACCTCACATTTGGCTCTGGCCTCATATTCTTCCTGAGTTTCTGTATCCTTTTTGGCAAGCCAGGAGCGCACGTTCTTTCCGTCTATAAACACAGTTTCCAAAAGGCTGTTTTGACTGTTCCGGATTCGTTCCAGGTTTGTATCTGTGTAAAGACCTTCCATCATCCGGTCAAAGGTGCCGTATCCCCATTCCATATCCGCTTTCTTCGGATTCGGACTGCGAAGCTTTGATACAAAATTATCCATGGTCACGCCGGTAACTGCATTAGGCTCCACCACCATGGTTGCCCCAACCGGGTTCACTGCCAGGGCAGGCTGATTGACATAGCCAGCTCTTGTACGGAAAGGCGCATATTCCTCCCCTTGCGGCATAATCCGCGCAATCCTCTCAAACACCCGGTTCTCAGCCAGAATCTCTGACGGATCTGTAGGCATTCGGTCCGGAATGGCATGGTCTTTAAAGAAAGAGGTAAACATCTGGTCATACACCTGCCGCTCCTGGTTAATCTGGTCCAGCTCAGCTGCATTTTCCGAATCTCTCCTGTTAATTTCACGCCTTACATTCTGAGGAATGATATAATTTGGATCATAAAAAAGCTTCTTTGCCTCAACAAATGCGAAAGAAAAGGCTTTTTTATCCAGATAATTGCCAAACCATTCTTTATAGTTTTCCACTATGGCATTTGCTGCGCCTTTCCGGGGCGAATCTTCCACATGCTCCAGTCTCTGGCCTGCTACTGCCAGTCTTCTGGCCAGCTGAATCGTATAATCCTCCAGACCTACCAGACGCTTCTCCACCAAATCCGAAATGGACATATTCGTCCCGCCGGCAATCGCCTCCCAATCCATCTCCTTAGCGCTCTCTTCCATCAGCTCTGCCGACATTTGGAGAGCAATCTTCCAAACATCCTCATAAGTCTTTAATTTAACTGCTGGCATTCCACCATCCTCCTTCTCTCACAAAAACAACCCAATTTCTATCTATGAAACCTCATTCAAAAACCCCATACAAACTTCCTCAGATTCTTATGCCCCTCTACTTCACCCGCCGCAACCGCGAAGAAATGGAAATATCCGTCTTCCGCTCTGTCTGGCTTGCCTTGGCCGCAAAGGTCCACGCCTTCTTCTCTTTGCCCGTCTCTTCCTTTAAAAGATCCTTCACGTCCATCTTTTCTTTTTCCGCAGATTCAAACAGGGAGCTTACCCCCTCCATCTGGGTCATATATTGCCGTCTTTCTCTCTGGTCCTCCTTGGCCTGTTCTACCTTCATCCGCTCGGCATATTCCACCTTATCTTTCTCATACTGGACCGCTGCGTCCTTCTCGGCCTCGTCAAACATATTTTCAATCCCATCTAATCTCTCCGCATAGGCTTCCTTTTCATTCTGAATCACTTCCCTGCTCTTCCCAGCTATATTTTTGGCATTTCCCAAAAGATTCATGGACCATGGATATTTTTTTTCCGGGTCAATCCGCTTCTTCAGGCTTTCCACTGCTTCAAAATATTTCTTCGCCTCATCGCTGGTATCCTCTTTTTTGTAATGTTCCAGGTTCCACTCGCCCTCCTTCACCTTATACATCTGGGACTGGATCAGCTCCTTCATCTTTTCCGTGCGGGCCACAAGGCCGTCCATCTCCCTCTCCGTGATAATATCCCCCACTGCAAACTCCAGCTTTTCCCGGTCCAAAGCCATAATCTTATCCGCCATGTCCTCGCTGATAAAATTCATAAATTCCGTATAGTCCGTCTTTCCTATGGACTCCAGCTTCCCTTTGTCATCCAGCCTTACCTCCGGCGAAAACGCCATATCATTGTCAATTCCCATAAGCCCAAGCAAGGGGCGGGTGCCGTCCGGCCCCATCTCGCCGATCTTGTAAAAAGCATTGGCCCCATGGCGGTCCACCTGCCCGCAGATCAAGTCAAAGATCTGAAGGTCACTCTGGTCCCGGACCATGCCCGGTGAATACCAGTCCTTCACCTCCTTGAATTTCTGAACCACGTCAATATCCGTGGAGGCGGCGTCATAGCCCTCTGCCATATCCATAAAGCTTCCCTTCACCACCCGGTCTCCCAGCTTCACCTCCACAGTCTGAGAGTGGGCAATCAGCCTTTCCACCCCCAAAAGCTCTGCCATACGGGTGGTTGCCACATTCCGCAGAGAAACCTTATCCCCCTGCTGAAGCTGGGCATTACCAATTGCCATGCCCGATGCCTTGCATTCCTTAAACATCTCCCCAACGCACCGCATCAGCGGCCCGTTCTTCTGAAGCCCTTCTTTTTCTTTGGTAAATTGCTTTTTGGCAGTCTGGATACAGTCTCCCAAAGAGGAACCGTCCGGTATCAGAGTATCAATATTTCTGGATTTTTCCCCTGCGGCGTTCACAATAATATCCCTGTTTTCCAATAAGAGCTTCTTCAAATCAGCATTTTCCATATTCCCCACATAACGGTCAAATATTACGTTCAAATCCGAGTAGCTCTCCCTGGCCTCCGTAAAAAATCCCGGCCTTCCCGGCTCAATCTCGATCTTCATACGGACACTGGCATTGGCTCCCACGGTCTGCACCGGCCCTTTCGGCTCAATTCGGGGGATGGAAACCTCTTTCACCTCCTGCCACTGCTTCCCCTCATACTCCTGCATCTTTGTCATATCCCGCAGGGCATTTAAGTTCCGCTCCTCAAGCCCTTTGAGAACATTTTCCACTTCCTTGTCCCCAAGGTGTACACGGGACTCTCTCTCCCCATATTCCTTGCAGCAGCGGATGATCTCCTGGTTTGCCTTTAACATCTTAGGAGCTGTCTCCATAGAAATCGTTTCTGTCTCCAACTGGGCCATCTCCCTCTGCTGCTCCTCAATGGTCGCCTTTAACCGGTCCATGGCCTGCCGGTCCGCCCTCCGGTCTCTGGCCTGTTCCCAGGTCAGCCCGTCGTACTCCCGGTTATTGGCAGCATCCCGGCCCATCTCCGTCAGATATGCCTTATCCATATACTCTTTATAAAGCCCCTCAATCTCCTCATACCGCTCCTTGCCGTTGTCTGTCTTTGCCCCTTCCCGCTTGGCAAGATACGCCTCGCAGGATTTCCGGAAATTCCTCATGGTTTCTTCCATCTTCTTTGCTCCCTCCGGTGTGACCGGGGAATTTTCCAGTTTTTCCAATGCCTGATAGCTGTTATAAACCGCCCGATAAAGCTTTGAATCAAAAATACTCTTTTCCATATTCCTTCCTCCTGAAATAATTCATTTAACGCCTCGTCCCCTTGCTTCAAAGTGTTTTTCTTCCTCGCTGTCCCGGATCTTCAGCAATCTACTCTCCCCCTTCTGAAACCGTATCTCCCTCCGATTCTCCCCTCATCATACTCTCCAGAATTTCATCAATCCTTGCTGCCTGGGAAGACTCCTTGTTCTCCTCCCGCTCTGACTCCCGGGAAGCATATTCCGAAGAATCAAAGGTTTCCCCCTGTTCATTGGCACTTTTAAAATCCTCCCCGGTCCATACAGGCTTATGCTGCTCCTTCCAGGTGTCCTCCATAGGCTCGATTTCCAGACCATCCAGCAGCCCTTCTCCTGACTCTGTGGGGTCACGCTTAACTGTCTCCTCCTCTCCGGCCTCAGACTGGGATTCAGAAGAAGAATCTGTCCCGGCGCCCTCTGATGCTGATGCTGATTCCAGTTGATTCCTGGCTTCCTCAAGGGCCTCCTGACAAAGTTCTTTCAAATCATACTCATACACCCGGGCAAAGGCCACATCCATACTGTCATAAGTAGCTTCTTTCCGGGAAAATCCCACAGAAATATAAGTTTCGTCCTGTTTCCAGCTCCGATACCAGCTTCCCTCTGCCAGCATCATAACCTCTTCCTTTGCCGGCTCATAGAGAAGGATTCCCTTATTGTGAGAAGTGAAAAGAAAACCGTTATACTCGGAATCCTCCTCCAATGTAAAATCCACCTTCAGCACATTTTCTTCCGTATAATGGTCCGAATTGCTGTATACGTCTTCTTCTTTCAGGCTTTCTTCATTTAACATGTCAAAAGCCTGATCATACTCTGAACTTCCCCGCTCATAACGGCTGGTCATACGGCTGAAGGGAACCTCCCAGCAGACCTCCGCCTCATCCCAGGATTCCCCCTGGGCAATCAGCATTTTTTTCCCGTTGTACTGAATCAGATAAGTGTTATCCCCATCCTGGAACATGCCGGGAGCCATTCCTTCCTCCTCAATATAGCCTGCAGATGTTATGGACCGGTCCGGATGAATCCAGAAAATCTTTTCATCCGAGGAAGCCAGCATATTCTGATTCAGACGTCCTCCCAGGGTATGGGCATCTTTCACAAACCAGTACCCCTCCACCCAGCACTCGGACACAGGTGTACCAAGCTTTCTGGTAACTTTTATGGACTGCTGTTTATTCTCCTTTTTTGTCACTGTGTGAGGTTTGCCTTCGGAATCAAACCAGGTATCCGTTGTCTCCAGAACGTAATTTCGAATTATGGTTTCTTCGTCAAACGGAGTCTGGCTGCCGCCGGTTTTTCCGCCTACACTGCACCAGCTCACTCCGTCCATCACAAATGTATCTGCCAGCTCCGAATTGGTTTCCACTTTAGCAAAACCTTCATAGCTGCCTATAACAGGATCAAATGTATCGTCTTTGCTGCTGTCAAATTGAATCCCGTTTTTCCATCTCATAATCTCCAGAAATTTATATCCATCCAGAAAGCCGCTCCCCCACTGAACCGGAATCTGTTTCACTGCGCTTTTCCAGTCCTCCACTCCATCAGGGTCCTCAGAAAATTCTTTTCCCTCAGCCATTTTTATCCATTTTTGTTTCTGTTCCTCATGTTTTAAATTGTTCTGGACAATGGAACCGCCCACCGGAGTAAATTCATACACCATCAGCATACTAACTACATTATCCTCCAGGTCTTTTTCCACCTGCTCCTCTTCCTCTTCTTCCTGCTCCTTATCCCCCGGCCTTTCTTCGGAATCAGGCTTTTCCGGCAGATTCACCTGATTCTTCTCGATTACCAGCTCCAGATACATCTTGTTTTCCCCGTCTGTCATGACATGGGTCACATTCACAGAAAAGGCCTGGTGATATCTGCTCCGGATCAGGGTCTCAATATCCGTCTTTAACAGTACCTTCCCGTCATTTTGGTACAAGGTTCCGATTCCATTGTCATACACAAAGATCTTTGGCTCTTCCTCCTCTTCCCAACACACCTGCATATAAAAGGATTCTCCGTCCTCCGGAATGCTTTCCGGCTTAAAACGGTTTTCATGAAGCACCTTAAATGTTCCGGTCCGGTAGTTAAAGGCAGCCGCACAGTGAACCTTCTTCCGTTCGCTGCCGCTTCCCGCCTCCCAGGTACTGTAACAGTAATAAAAGGTTCCGTCCGACGTCAGATCCCCAATCTGAAAAAGCTCTATATCTTTTGTCTCTTTGCTGTGTTCGTCCGGGATTCGAAAAGCTTGCTTTCCTTCCAGATTCTGAAATTTCTTTTCCACATTCTCCTGAAAATAATCCGGGACAGCCTTTTTTCTGTCCTCCTCCTTGTAATTCATCCGTATCCCGTCTCCGGATGTTTCCTCATTCATGATAGACTGGGCCAGGGAGGAAGGATCGGTCTCATTCTCAATCAGTCCAAAGCTGCAGCCTGTGAAAAACATACTAATAAAACTTCCCCAAAGCAGAATCCCTAATATTCTTTTCATAAGCAGCACCTCTTTGTTTCTCTGCAAAAAAACGACGGATTTTTGTATAACGGAACGTTGTGACGGAAAGCCCGCTTCGAAAAACCAAGAGGGTCTTCTGACGTTCTCCCGTTTTCCGAAGCTGTTCTTTCCTTCTGAAATTTACCGTTGCATGCTTGAATCAGTACTTTCTCAGAATCAACAGTACCAGGCATCCTCGTTCAGGATGGAGGTTGAATTGGTTTTATTGGTTGAGCCGGCATTCACTCCCTGGCTCTTCATCCAGTCTTCCATAGCTCCCATTCCAATCTTTAATGCCACGATCAGCACAAAAATCAGCACAAAGCCAATCAGTGCGTTCTTCAGGCTGTTTTTTGCCTTTTCCCTGTCCTGAGGCTCCTCGGCCTTGGCAAGCTTTGCTCCCAGAATGATGCAGTAAATAGCTCCCAAAGCGCCCACAATCCCAAGGGCCGGGGCAAGGGCCAGATTCAGCAGTTCAATAATCGGGGTGCTGACCTTTTCAAATGGATTTGTTGCGACAAACGTCGTAAGCTGCATAAGTTGATACATACTCATTTCCTCCTTAAATTTGTTTTTTTATTTTTATACCCACGGGTATAATATATGGCAACGCTTCTGTAATGTCCCTTTCTTTGGCCCACCACAAAACCGTTACAATCTGATTTCCCACAGTCCGGTTACATTTTATAAAACCCGCATATTTCTGCGCAGGCCCACCATCCACAGGACAATTCCTATGAGGGCCGCAATACCGATTCCCACCATACGGTAGTCCATCAGTTTATAAGTCTGTTTCAAACGGACCAGATAAGAGCGGCTGTTGCCTGCTGTATCTGAGACTCTGAGCTCATAGGTTCCTGCTGTTGTGAGTGTATTGGTAACAGCATAGCCGCTGCTGCCGTTGTATAGCATATAGATGCGGCAGTCAGGTTCCGATGCCTGAAAGGACAAAGGAAGCGGCTCCGGCTTGCTGCCTATCTTCCTGGAAAAATCCAGAAACGGCGCTGTGGTATCCCGGATCACGTGGGTCTTCATATGAATCTCTCCAGTTTTCTGGTCTTCATAATTGATTTCATAAGACCCGTCCTGCTGTAAAAACACCCAGCTGCCGCTTTCCTGCTTCTGCTTTTTTCCATCCCGGCGCACATTGGTAATGATAAATCCTTCTGGCGCCTGCACCACTCCAATCCGGCTGGTAATCGGCTCTAAAATGGTAAAATAAAACAGCACCTCATAAGCCTGGTATCCGGCTTTTTCTTCATTGAGGGAATGATAACAGATCAACCGGATCTGATAGCTTCCCGGCTCGGTAAATCTCTCGGTTCCCTGCATGGCAGCAAGGTTATCATTTACCTGAACCATGGATAAAGAGTGAACAGGGGGACGAAATTCCACCGGCTCCCCGGTGATCATTCCATTTGGCACACTGCTGTAAAAGGAATCCCCGTCCGGTAAAAAGTATTCAATCCCTTCTCCTCTGGCCTTTAGCTGGAGCTCCGGCCGGATCAGGTCTTTCTCCTCCACTTCCCCGGGAATCATTTCCAATGCATTCAGATACTGGTCAATCAATTCCTGAACTTCCTTCTCTTCCTCAGCAGTAATCTCCGGAAAATCCCCCTGAAAGAGCTCCATGCCCCATCCCTCTGAATCCTCCTCATCCGGCGAAGCCTGAGAAGCCTGAACTGGAAAGGCAGACAGATATGCAAACATTCCTGCCACAGCAATGACTGCCTTCATTTTTATCATAAGACCTGTCATCTGATTCATGCTATTTCACCTCATGCTGCGCTGCTTCGTTCTGCATCATTTCCCGCTGTTTTTTCTGTTCCCGTCCTGCCACTTTCTCTGCCGGCCTCCGGGAAGGCTCTTTTTGGGAGGCTTCTGCCTCTTCTTTTAAAAGATCCTGATATGTCATGCGCACAATCCTTGGGGCATACTCTGTGCTTCTCTGTACCGGCTCTGCTGCCGCGCCGCCGGACTGTCTGCGAAGCTCCCTCTCCCGGCGCAGGGCGGCCAGCTCAATATCCCATTTGGCCCGGTTTTTCGTACTGTCAAAATACGCCATGAAACCCC
Organism: uncultured Clostridiaceae bacterium; assembly: GCA_949948825.1. Taxonomy (GTDB): domain Bacteria; phylum Bacillota; class Clostridia; order Lachnospirales; family Lachnospiraceae; genus Brotaphodocola. The sequence continues at coordinate 22,120 of CATLIJ010000004.1, read as the reverse complement.
TCCCTCATTGGTTTTCCAGAAACTGGCGGATCAGCACATCAATGCCGCTCACCAGATCAGCGCTGCCAGCAGGGGCCACAATCACATACTCCTCCGGATTCAGGTTCATCAGATTCTGAACCTGCAGCTCTTCATTTTCCAACAGCTCCTTTGCCTGCCCTTCATAGCAGACATAAGCCTGAATCACATCCTCCTTCAAAGCTCCTGCCGCTGCTTTGGAATCCGAAAAATCCGTCAGGGAAATCTCCTCCGCTGAATACAGAAGCCCTCTGGCAGACTCACTCAGATTCCTGTCCACCCCAACATTCCTCTGCTTCAGGCCCCCTATAGTTCCCACATAATCCCCCCGTTTTGTAACCACATAACAAAATCCCTTCCCATATACCGCTGAGAGCCGGTAATCCTGTGCAAAGGCCCCTGAACGGACAAAACACCCCAGGGCAATATCCGCTTGGTTCCCTGCCAAAGCCTCCAGCGCCTCCTCCCGGCTGCACACCTGAAACTCTGCCGTTACTCCTAAATTCTCCGCAATAAACGCTGCCAGCTCCGGCTCTGCTCCCACTGGCTTCTCCCCCTCCAGGGAGGTAAAACCACTGTCCGTATTCACCAGAGCCACCCGCAATGTCCCGGTCTGCCGGATAGCCTCCACCACATCAGCCTTGCTTCCGGAACACCCTGACACCCCAAGCATCACCCCCAGACAGATTCCCAGTGCCCCCGCCAGACGGCTTCCAAAACCTCTCATACAACCACCTTTCCGACAATTCCAGTCCACAGTCCGTTCCAAGGATTCCCATACATAAAAATCATACGGTAAACAGTCTTTCCAGATCCTTGGACGCCACAATATCAATCCCCGTCCTGCTTGACGGAGAAGTGACCACAAAGGCCCTTCCACGCCCATTGTTTACAATCTCCTCCTGCTCACTCTCATTGATTGCCCCTGCCTTTTCATACAGCTTGCAGAGATCATGCATATCATTGGGAGACAGAGGGAATATAAAGGAATACTGGCAGGCGTTAATGATTGCCGTGGACTTTCGGGTCAGCTCCTCAGACCCTACAAAATCCGCAATATTCTGAGTAATAATAATCTGCATTCCGTTGTATTTCCGAATCCGCTTTGCCAGCTGGTACATGAAGTCCAGAGCAATAGGATATTTGCTGTCAATAAACACATGGGCCTCATCAATTACCACAATAATCTTCCGGGCTGCCCCGTACCGGATGTTGTAATCCCGGTTCTTGATAATCTCATTGTCCAGCCACTTTAATACCAGAAGCATCTGAGCATTGGCAATGGTATTGTTCTTGTTGGCTAACAGGGACTGAAAGTTAAACACAATAAAATTCTCATTGGTGCTGATGGACGCCTCTCCGTTCCACAAAAGGGCATTTCTCCCGCCTGTGGCAAACTTGGAAATGTAATTGAGAAGCACCCGCAGGTTTTCCTTGCTGTATTCTCCGTTTGCAAGCTGATAGTCATTGACAATCTTGTCATACAAATCATCAAAAATCGGATAATCCGAGGGTGTGAGCGTGCTTAAATCTGTCTCAGAATCAATTCCCTTGGCCTCATACATCCGCACCGTAATATTGTTTAAGTACTCCAGGGCATCCGGCTCAATTCCAGGCAGAATCTGACGGTAAAACTCCTCCAGAAACTGAAGATGGGTGTTAAAGCTTGTGTTCACCGAATCCTCCCCGTCGTCCTCCTCATCAGAAAGACTGGTAATAATGTGAAAAGGATTCAGCCTGCCCTGGGTGGCGCTTCCCACGTCAATCACTTTTCCGTTTAAGTTCTGTGCCAGCCCAAAATATTCATTTTCCGGGTCCAGAATAAATATTTTGCTGTTGTCTGCTGCCAGGTTTGATAAAATCGTCTTGGTGGCATAAGATTTTCCGCTTCCGGATTTACCGATGACCACCATATTGCTGTTGACCCGCTCCTTATTCCGGACAAAAAAATCAATAAACACCGGCTTGCCGCCGCTTCTTCCAATACAAACTCCGTTAGGGTCGCTTAAGCTTTTGTTTACATAGGGAAACGCCGCTGCAACCGAGCTGGAATGGATTCCCCGGCTGCTTCTTCGGTAAGCGTCAAAGGCTGAAATACAGGAGGAAGCATAAGCTTCAAACTGCTGCATGTAATTGTCTGTGGTGCGGAAGCTTTCCTCAGACAGCTCTCGCCGGATCTGTTTTTTCAAAGATACCTTTGCACTGCTGTTTTTCTGAGGCTTTCCCTCCAGAAGCTGCTGGGAAAGCTCATAATCAAAAGCAGACACAAAAATGTTTACATCCAGTAAAGTCTCATTGTCACTCTGAAGAAGAGCCAGCACCTCAGCCAGGGTATCCACATGGGTCTGCAGCTCCATAAGGCGGCTGGTTTTTCCGGTAGAATTGGCCTGTTCCCTCAGCTCATCAATAGCCCGGTCAATCTGCCGGATGCCTTTGTAGCGGTCCACCATCTTCATTTTCATCACCACGCGGGTACTGGGCCGGTTAAACAGCCGGTTTCCCCAGGCATTCCCCACTATGGTAGGATAATCTGTCACCCTCAGATTATGAGTGACAATGTTGTCATACCGCACTGTCCGGGTGTTAAACTGAATATTGCGGGGAAGAATCCAGTCCATGTACTCTTCCTTTAAAAGCCCTTCTGCCTCCCGTTCATCAAAGGCAATGGTATAATTGTATTTTAAAAATACCACCAGCTCCTTTTCTGTGAGGATGCTGCACTCCATATCGCACAGTTCCATGGTCTGAATCATATTTTCTGCCTGACTGATCAGCAAATCCTTATCCTTATGAAACAGCGCCAGGTAATGAAACGGCACATAAACCTTATCTCTTTCATTAATCTGGCGAATCTGCTCCATCCGGTCGTAGATGATCCCCACCCGTGTAGTCAGCTCCTCCTCATTGAGCAGATCATGGATAAATGCCTCCTTTAATTCCTCAATCTTCCGGTTTTCTGTCTCCAGAAACGTATCGTACAAAATGGGTCGGTCAATTTTCACCATAGCCGCGCTCTCTGATCCGGAAATAGTCCGGAGAACCGAGCCATAAAGCTGGTCAATGGCCTGATTCTGTCTCTGTAAGGTGAAAAAGCGGAACTCCACATCCGGAATGGACACCACAAGCCCAAAGTACTCTCCGTTGTATTCAATAAAATTTCCATCCACCCCTGTAAAGGGCGTAATATCCCGGACACAGGGGCTTCCCTTTTTTCCCTTCTCCTCTCCGAACTTCTTGTACCGGGCCAGATATTTCAAGGTGTTGAAAATCATCATGTAGGCCTTCTCACCCTCCACCGGCACTACGGAAGCCCCGAATAGAACTCCCACAATCAGTCCCAACCATAGCCGTCCGGGAAAATTGGAAAAGAAAATGGAGATTACAATGGAAATTCCTGCAATTCCTACCAGTACATCCGGAATTTCCACACCTTTGAAAAACTCCATTGCTACCTTTGTTTTCTTGGGAATAATTCTCATTTATTGCCCTCCTGGTCCTCCGGCTTTTTTCCTATGCGGAAATCATGGATCTTTCCAGACCGGTCATAATTCATATTCCCAATCTGAATCGATTCCAGCCTGCTTTTTGTACCGCCTGCCGGGGTTTTTAAATGAAGCGTTACCGGACCGCTGTAATGCTTTTCCATAGCTCCCTTCTCTCCCATCACCTTTGTATAGGAGGCGCCTCCCCGCTGGTACTGCCGGCTGCCGTCCGCATCTTTCTGAATCGTGGTCTTTCCAAAGCTGTACTGGATATCTCCGCTGAAATCCTTGGTCTTTACCCGGTTGCCTACCTGATACCGGCGGCTGCCGTCTGCACCCTTCTGAATCACAATTCCCTTGCCAAGACGATATTCCTTTCCTTCTTCACTTCTGTGATACTGGTAGCCAAGAAGACCGATATGAGAATATTTGATTCCCTGTTTGGTCTCTGTCCGGGCAATCTTTACCCCTGGAAGAGCAGAGAATTTCCCCACCATGTAATGCCCATCCTTCATTTTGTTCATCTTTAATCCCGGGAAACGGACCGAGTTTGTTTTACCCTCTGCATCTCGTCCGTATCCAAAGCCCATGACTCTGAATTTCATACTGCCATCCTCGTTGTATTGTCTGGTAATAAAGGAGCCAAGATGAATATTGTGTCCTTTTACCTGATTTGGCTTTTCGTCTGTTCCTTCTCCTTCTGCCTCTGCTGCATCGGCCTCTTCCCCGGAATCTGTCTTCCCGTCGATTTCCAGCGGTTTGTCCGTAAAGGTTGGATCCTGTTCCTTTTCTTCCTGGTTCAGGCCGCCCGCCTCAGGGATTTTTAAACCATCCTCTCCCGGCAGCTTCAATTTGTCTGTCTCAGCAGGGCCTTCTTTTCCGGACAGCCCGAATGTTCCATCTGCCAGATTGCCCTTTTCGGAAAATTTGGAAGCTTCTTCTGAAAGACCTCCCTTTTCCGACAGTCCGGATGCTCCTGCTCCTGAAAGACCTCCCTTTCCAGACAGTCCGGATGTTCCCGCTCCTGCAAGACCGCCTGCTCCTGCAAGACCTCCCACTCCTGCTGCCGCGGCCCGCTGTTTGGCACGGGCAGCTATGATTTTGTCCTTTTCCTTCTGTCTGTCTGCATTTAAGGCATCCACCTTAATATCCTTCCATTTCCACTTCTCTGGCTTCTTTTTATCCCCCTGGAATGCCTGGGAAGAGTCTGCTCCTTTTCCCTTTGCTCCTTTGCCGGCAAGACCGCCTGCGCTTCCCTTCCTGCCAAGGCCGGAGCCCATCCTTCTTCCCATGGAACTAAGCGCGCTTCTTCCTTTGCCCACTGCTGTACCGAGGGTAGCGCCGTAGAGCATTCCTCCGATCATATTAGCGGTCTGCATCTCTGACTGACCGGCCTGTGAGCTGATCAGCGAAGTAATCATTGGGCCTGACTTGTAGACTGCCCATGCACCTCCGGCAATGAAAAACAGCTTCATCATATACTCCATCTCAGTACTGGAACCGGCTGTAAACCGTATCTGATTTCCCATAATCAAGGGGCAGATCAGCAAAAACAGCCGCATCCCTATGGCAGAGCCAAAGCCGGAAAAGCACTTTCCCACAAACATCTCCCGCCACCGCCTGAATTTCTCCCCATCATCTAACGGCATGGTGCAGACAAAATAAGGCGACACCAGGTAGAGAATCATAATCTCAAAAATCCGCTGAATAAATATAATCAGGCAAATTCCAATGGTAAACAGAAGAAAAGCAGCAGTAATAAATCCAATCAGATAATCAAACTTACCTAAAAAGAAAGAATCTGCTACATCCGCAAGCCTTCCATAGTCCTTCACCGTCACCGCATCGGACTCAACCAGGTAAAAAGGCATCCGCAGCTCATCCATAGGGCCAATATCCGCCACCGCATTCGCGGAGGACGCATTATATTCGCCGCGGATTGCTGCATTCAGGGAAGCAATGACAAACACCATCCGCCCCAGGGTAGTTGTTCCTTCCGGAGACAAAGCAACCGTAATTCCCCGAAGAATAATGATGGACAGCTTTAAGACAAAAAACACCAGAAACGGCACTGTAAAAAACTGTACAAAGGTTTTCATCATAGCAGCAAGAACCTTTGTCACTGGCCGTTTATTTTCAAAATCCAGATCAAACGCTGACTTTGCCGTGGCAAATATGGTCAGCATCATGGCAATCCCCAGTCCTCCCAGGGTAATGACCCAAAAAACCTGACTGATCATGTCCTGCTGGATTAAAATTTCCACAAGGCTTCCTTTGATTTCGCCTGCCCCGGGCTGATAGGTCACATCCCGAAGGCCGATAAACACGTCAAAAGCAGTTTCCAGATAATCAATAAGCTTCAGAACTCCGGAGAAACACAGATACAGCTGAGTGCTGTAAATCTGCACCCACAGCTTGATGGCAAACTCCAGGGCGCCCTGTAAAACAGGCATCAATATGGGAGCAAGAATGTCCTGAAACACCCAGGTCAAAACTACATTTAAAAGATTGGACACAAACCGGTAGACCGGCTCAAAAATATGGCCCAGCACCCAATCAACAACTCTTGAGAAAAACCCCAAATAAACCAGTTCCATTCGCCAGCCTCCCTTCTATCCCCGAAATGCTCCATTATCTGAGCTTCCTCTGTCTCCTAAGGCCCCGGCTGCATCCATTGCCTTGCCTGCCACGTCTGACGCCTTTCCAGCCACATTTGACGCCTTTCCGGCCATATTGGCTGCTGCTCCGATTCCGCCTAGGGCTGCGCTGGCGCCTCCGGTAGCTGCCGCTGTGGCTGCGCTTGCCGCTGTGGTAGCTGCGCCGATTATCATGCCGGTAAGCATGGCTGACGCCTGCTGATCCGCCATGGCTGCTTCCGGATTCATCACCTGCATAATCAGATGCTGGCTCTTATACACAGCCCATGCGCCTCCAATGATAAAAAACATCTTTAACACATTGTTTATCATCCCGGCATTGGGCAGGTCGGCATCATAAAGAACCAGATCTTTTCCGAAAATAAATGGAATCAGCAAAAGATAATATTTCATCATAAAGATGATTCCAAAGCCAGAGAAAAACCGGGCTATAAAAAGCTCCCTCCACTTGGAAAACATGGCTCCGTCATCCAGAGGAATGGTGGATACAAACAGCGGAGAAACCAGATACAAAAGCAGAATCTCAAAAATCCGCCGTATAAACACCATCACTGCTCCGGAAAGCACCAGAAGAAGCAAAACCGCGCTGGCAAATCCCACAATATAATTAAAATTAGCAGCATGAAAATCTTCCCTCACCTGGTTCAATTTCCGGTAGCTCTTCTCTCCTGTCATATAGGATTCCCAGGGACCCTTATCAAAGGACGGCGTTCTCCCTACCGTAACCTGCTCCCATTCATCCGAAAAAGGACTGCATGCTTTGGTCGTGTTTTTATCTGCATCTAACCCGGCTGTGAGAAAAATCACAGTTCCAATGGTTGCCTTTCCTGTTTTGCCGCTCAGGGCCGTGTTCACTTGACCAGTGACAATGGTTGCCAGCTGCAGCAGAAAAATACAGAGAAACGGAATGAGCATAAAGGTAAGTCCTGCCTTCATCCCGTTGGTCAGCACATGGCTGATGGGATTCTTGTTTTCCAGAGCCATGTCTGAAATGGATTTGGCTGTTTTTATAATGGTAAAAATCATACAGATGGCTACTGCCATAACCGTAATATAGGTAAAAGCCGTGGTGATGGTCTCCATCTGGAAAAACGCATCCAGCATGTAGATTTCTACATAACCAGCCCCTTCTTTCATTTCCACAGGGGTTATGCCGGCAAACACATTGAAAATGCTTTCCACAAAATCCACCAGGGAACAGAGAATTGCCAGCAGGCTTAACATGGCTTCTGCAAATCTGGCCCATAAAAGCCTGAGAACAAACTTGATGAAGACCTCCAGGATTTCTCTTAATACAGGAGTCAGCACCTTATCAAAAATTGTATAAAAAACACCTTGTAAAGTTTCTATAAAGCTTCCTGCAAGGTATGCATACTGCATGGTTCCACCCCCAAACCTTTAACGGATTTTAATGGTCTTCTTCACATGAATCACATATGCCACAATTCCGGCGAGGGCCAGTACAAGCAATATCACTGCTGCAATTCCATACTTATTGACCGAATATTTGAGGGTAAAGGAAGCAACGCCCTGATTTCCTGCCGAATCCGCCACTGTCAGCCGGTAACTGCCCGGGGTATCCACCTGATAGCCAGAAAATCCTTCTACCACGGTTCCGTCCTTTTCCAGCGTAATCCGGGAAATGTCATCTGACAAATACTGGATTGTGGCTGTGCCTCCCTCAATGGTTACGGATGCTTCAGGAGCTGTTGTATCCTTTTTCAGGCCAAACTCCATCTGCTGCCCTTCTGTGCCTTCCAGCACAAAAACATAATTCCCCTCCTGGCCCATATACACATAACGGTCTGTATTAAGAGAAAGCTCCTCTCCGTTTAAGGTTCCCTTTGTAAAACGCATTCCAAGGGGCGCGGGATACAGCTCCATCCGGTTCACGTCGGAAGCTATGGCAAATGTAAATTCATTTCCGTCCAGGCTGACCCGGTAAACTCCCGAATCCATCAGACTGTTGCCTGGTATATATTCGATCTGTTCATCATTCCGATAAAGCTCACAGGCCTCCCCTTCCGGAATCACGATTTCCACAGAACCCGGGCCAATATATCCGGCAGGGACATTTGACACCAGCTCTCTGCCATTGTTCATTGTCACCAGATAGCTCTTTCTGGATGGCACGTACACCTGTTCCCGGATACCGCCGGTAAAATTCCTCTCTCCAAAGCCATTTCCTGCCTCCTGCCCATCGCCTTTTGTATGGATTCCGTCTGTGTCCTCTCCCTCTGCTTCTTCCCCTTCCTCTGGTTCCTGGCCGCTGGCTTCTGTTTCATTTACTTCTTCGTCTTCTTTGGCTTCGCCTTCGTTTTCTTGGCTCTCACCGTTTTTTTCTCCCTCTTCTTCCTTTCTGCCCGTCTCGTCCTTCTCTGCTTCTGTTTCAGAAGCTTCGCTTCTGCCCTTCTCCTCCCCGGCAGCTTTTATTTCATTGCCCTCCTCATCGATTTCCAGGGCAGTCCTGGTGGCTGCGCTGCTTTGGGATTGATTCCATCTGGCGCTGCCGCTTCCATTGACCACAATCTCATCCACCGGTTCCCCGGATTCATTCCTGACCAGGTGTTCCGGCAGCTTTTCCTGAATCCGGAAACGGAAGGTTGCTCTGTATTCCTCCTGTTTGGACAGAGGAGCATTGGAATCCAGAATTACGGACAGCCGCAGTACATAAGTTCCCCGCTCTCCCACTGCCTGATTGGATGCGTAGGGGATCACCACTCCGTCCTTTTCCATGGAATAGGAAATATTGGCCGGAATGTCAATCGTAACCGGACGGTCAGTTATCCCTCCATTGGACACATTGGCATACAAAAAATACAAGTTGTTTATGGATTCTTCATAAACTCCAAACGCTTCATGGTACTGTTCTCCCATGGTAACGGTCCGCACTGTGGGACCCTGGGATTTGGTCTCCTCCTCATCCACCACTCCCGGACCGGAGATTACATCAGAACGGCTGTAGCTCCATCGGGTATCCCCATCTTCTTCCGAATCATCATAATCCGTATCTCCTTCATAGACCAGTACTGCCCCCGGCGTTTTTGCCGGCATGGCTGCCAGCATACACAGTGCTGCTGCCAGCAGCCGGATCTTCCCAAGCTTCATCGGTTATTTCCTCCCATCAGGCTTCCTCTTCCTCCTCTTCCTTTGCCATCACAATATAATTGCGCTCTGCCAGATCATAATACACATCCTCTCCAAAGAATGCGTTCATCTGTGTCTCTGACAAATCCATGGTCCCCATTTTATACAGAGGACATTTATAGCTGGGCGTAAATTTTGTCTTCAAAGGATAATTGCCAAAGGTAACAATAATGGCATTTCCTGTGTCTGTCTTGTTATTCAGCTTCTGCAGCTCCGACGGATAGATGAGAGGCCGTGTCTGGAGCTGGCTGGAAACATTGATATTGCCCTGCTTATCTCCCATGGAAGACGATACGCTGGAGGTGGAAACTGTCATATTGCCGCACAGCTTGGAAAACTCCTCACAGGTTTCAATATCATTGGAGCCAATAAACATTTTCATGCCGCAGTTGCTCTTGACAATATTGGCCACTGTATCGCCATATACATTGTTTAACTGAGCATAGGACTGAACCACCATGTTAAACCAGATCTTCCGGCTTCGTCCTACAGTGATCATCTTGTCAAATTTGTCGATTTTCGGCATATTTCCAAACTCATCTAACAGGAAATATACATTTCTTGGCAGACTCAAATCTTCTCTGGAGGATGCCACCTTGATCAATGCCTTATAAATACACAGAATAAATACTGCTGCCAGAGCATGCCTGGTATCCTTCTCATCCGGAATCTTCAAAAACAATGCTGTTGGCTCCATGGCAAACTGGATGGGGTCAATATCTGTGGCTGAAGTCAAAGAACAAAGCCCCTCGTCATTGAACATGGAAAGCTTATCAAATGCAATGGACATATAGCTTGCCAGAGTGCTCTCCGCTGCAGAGAGCACCTGCTTGGAAAGCCCGACTGCCTTGGACACCGGGGAACGCCCCTTGAAGAAGTTCCGCAGCTCCTCATAATCATTGTCTGAATTGCCAATAGCTTTATTAATATTGTAGAAACAGAATTTTTCTTTTGTCATCTCCAGCTCTGGATGCTCGCTGTCCTCTAACATGGCCAGACAAACTGCCATAATCATTGACCGGGCTCCCTTTTCCCACACGGGATCATCCTTGGACTCCACAGGACAGATGACGCTGATTAAGTCATTCAGATCTTCATAGACCTCATCATAAATCTTCTGGCGGGTAATCTTAATTTTCGTCAGAAGCTCCCGGCGCACCCCATAAGCTTTTCCCTCATACTCATACCAGCCTTCTTCCTGGTCATACTGCTCCGGGGAATTGACCAGTTCCAGACCGCTTTCCTCCACCGGGTCAAAATGCTTATAGATCTCATTTCCTATGGACAAATACTCCTGATATCGGTCATAAAGCTCTCCCAACGGATTCCACCGGAAGGAACTGTAAGGGTCCCTCAAATCCAGAACCATCACCTTATACCCCCGCTCCTTCAAAAGCCCGCTGTGCAGCTGGAAAAGCTCTCCCTTGGGGTCTGTGCAGATCATGGAGGACCCGGCTCCGGACCTGGCCAGAATCTGAATCATGGGATTGATAAAGGTTGTGGTTTTACCGCTTCCGGTAGCGCCAATGACCAGCCCGTGCATAGGGGATGCCAGATTCACATTCAGCTCCTTTTTCTTCTTATTGTAGCAGGCATAAACCGGAATCCCGTCCTTCTTTGATTCTGAAAGCTTTGTAAACTGGTGGGGGGCAAAATTCCCATCCCGCTCTTTTTCTGTCATAAACCTGGAATTTTCCAGATTGCTCTCAAAATTTTCCACCTTGGATTTCATCAGCTTTTTGGACTTTTTTGCCGAAGGCGCTGCATATAAAAGCCATAACAAAACCAACACCACTGTAACCACCGCGCCATAGAGATAGGTATCCCACCGCAGCAGCAGAAGCGGATCAAAAATTCCTGAAAATTCTCCGGTAAACAGGGCCGGAAGCACCCTTAATATCGCCGTATTGACAGCAAAACCAAGAACAGCCACAGAAATCAGGCCTCCTGCCGCAATTCCTCCAATCTTCTTTATCACAAAGCTCCTCCTTCCCTGTACTGCCTGTAAAGATAATAAGCCATCAGGCTGCCTCCTGTGCCAAGAAATACCGGCAGAAGCAGACCTGACCAGGAATTTTCAAAAACTCCGCTTCTGTTCAGCAGCCACAAAGGCAGGACGCTTGCATTAAATCCCATATGAAGAGCCGCAGAATAGAGAATATTATCCTCCCAAACTGCCACCTTTGCCAGCAGCACTCCCATAACAAAAGCATAAACCATCCACAAAAAGGACACATGACACAAGGCAAAGATACCTGCACTGATGAAAACTGCTGTCCGCTCTGAAAATCCCTCCAAAAGCCGGTTCAGCATATAGCCCCGGAACACAATCTCCTCCAGCACCGGAGCCAGAATCATGGTAGTCAGAAATGCCAGCCACAAATCCGTCCCCATCTCCACCCCATCTGCCGCGCTTCCATAGCTGGCCATCCATGCCTCCGGCAGAGGAAGCAGGGTCAGCATCGCGGAAAACAAAAGACTGCACCCAAAACCAGCTCCAAACAGCTGCAGCAGACGCCGGTTGCACCGGTTCTCCCAAAAAAGGGTAGCTTCCTCCCAAAAGGAAATGCCTCTCTTCTGCCCATGCCGGTGAAATATCCAGAAGGTCACTAAAATTCCCATGGTATAATAAAAATTTCCGCTGTATTGGGTTATGCTCTCCCGGCTCCGCCCTCTTTGCAAAATCATACCCACACACATCAAAAACGCCGGAACGGTCAGGTAGATGATAAGCGGTCCCATGGATCTCCAAATCGTCCTGCCTCCCTGCCAGACCTGCTGCTGCCAGGTAAGAACAGCCGGACTTTCTTCTTTTCTACTGTTCAAAGGTCAACACTCCTCCAAAACCTGTCACCTCAAAAATCTCAATAATACAAGGCTGTGCGTGAACCAATACCATGGAGCCTCCCACTGCATTGATTTTCTTCTGTGCAGATGCAAAGGCACGAAGCCCAACAGAGGAGATGTAGGTGGTGTCTTCCATATTAATCACCAGCTCAGTCTCTCCCCCTGCCAGCAGGCCCTTCAGCTGTTTATCTAATGCTGGCGCTGAAGATGCGTCAATTTTTTTCACTGTCTTAATCTCTGTCATAATCTCTCTCCTTTTTGATCCTTCCTTATAATAGTCTGTGAAACGCTTCTGCTGCTGCCTCATATTCTTTCTCATCATCAATTGGCTCTAACACCAGGGCATCTTCCTCCCCCTCCAGACAGCGCATCAGTTCTATGGGAATCTCCCCTTCTCTTGCCCCGTCTGTTGGATGCAGAGCCATATACTGCTGTCCTCCTGCCAGAAACACACCTACCGCTTCATAAGAAAGCCGCCTGCCGTCCTCTGTCACCAGATCAATGGTCAAAGGAGGAAAATCCTCCTCCATAAGCTCTTCCAACACTTCCTCCGGCAGTTCCTCTGGCTGCCATTCTCCATCCAGGCTTTCCAGGTCCTGCACATCCTCCAGCTCCCACTCCTCCTGCCAATCCCCTGTCTGTGGAAATCCTTCTGACTCATGGGAATCCGCTCCTTTTGCAAAAGCCCCAGATTCGTCAAGCTCCTCCGACACGCCGCCAGATTCATCAAGCTCCTCCGACGCGCCGCCAAAAACCAGTCTTTCATAGTCTTCTATCCCATAAAGCTTCCCCATTCCTGCTTTTCCCCCATTCTGTCAATGTCCAGATATGTTTTATTTCAGCTGTTTTTCCACTGTAATCACATTACAGTCTCCCCGGCGCTCATATTCTGCCTGGTCCATAAATTTCTTCACCATATAGATTCCCAACCCGCCTATGGGCCTCTCGTCAAAGGGAATCTGAAAATCCGGGTCAGCCTTTTTCAGGGGATTAAAAGAAACTCCCCAATCAATAAGACGAACGGTTGCCTTCGGCGGATCTCCGGATACCTCTGCTTCCACCACAACCTCCCCTTTCAGAGATGTCTTTTGTTCGTTCTCACTGTTTTTGACATACCCATAGCTGACAATATTTGTAAACAACTCCTCCACAGCAATTTCAATCTGCTCTAATATTTGTTCTTCACAGCCCCAGGGCAGAAGCGCTGAACGTATCATCCCATAGACCGAATCCCAAAATTCAATTCTTGCAGGCACACGAATTGTCTCCATCCCCAGACCTTCCTTTTTATGTTTTATATGGCATCTGTTGCTATTTTCATTAGCATAGCATCTGAAAATTTCTCTGGCAATAGACCTATCACCAACTGTCGTTTTTGCGCATGAACAGCATCAAAAAAGCCGCCGCTGTTCATGTGAATCACAGCGACGGCTAAATTGTAAATCCTGTCTTCTTATTCGGTTGTCATTCTAATCAACTCTGCCTGAAGCTTCCCGATGGATCTTCCTGTTAAAAATTCATGGAACCTTCCTGATGGATTATCCTTCCAAAATACTCATAAATTCTTCTCCGCTTATGGTTTCCCTCTCCAGAAGATAAGCGGAAATCTGATTCAGCTTCCCGGCATGTTCCTTTAAAATACCCATGGCCTTGTCATACTGTTCCTTCACAATCCGGACTACCTCCTCATCCACCATCCGGGCTGTATCCGGTGCGCACACCATGGAAGTGTCTCCGCCCAAATAAGGATTGTTCACAGTCTCCAGGGCCACCATTCCAAACTGTCCGCTCATGCCGTACCGTGTTACCATGGCACGGGCAAGCTTGGTGGCCTGTTCAATATCATTAGCTGCTCCTGTAGTGATGGAGCCGAACATAAATTCCTCTGCCGCACGGCCTCCGGTGAAGGTGGCAATCTTGTTGAGCACCTCCTCCCGGCTCATTAAAAAGTGTTCTCCCTCCTCCACTTGCATCGTATACCCCAGGGCTCCGGAGGTCCGGGGTATAATTGTAATCTTATGAACCGGAGCGCTGTGATTCTGACAGGCTGCCACCAGGGCATGTCCCACCTCATGGTATGCCACAATCCGTCTTTCCTTCTCAGACACAGCTGCATCCTTTCGCTGGTAGCCCGCGATTACCACCTCCACGCTCTCCTCTAAGTCTGCCTGGGACACCACGCTTCTTCCCTGGCGGACTGCTCTTAAGGCTGCCTCATTGACAATATTGGCAAGCTCCGCGCCGGACGCGCCGGATGCAGCGCGGCCTATGGCGTCAAAATCCACATTGTCTCCCAGCTTTACATTCTTCCCGTGAACCTTTAAAATGGCGATTCGTCCTTTTAAATCCGGCAATTCCACCGGAACCCGCCGGTCAAACCGTCCCGGACGCAAAAGGGCCTTATCCAAAGACTCCGGACGGTTGGTGGCAGCCAGAATCACCACTCCCTTTTTCCCGTCAAATCCATCCATCTCTGTAAGAAGCTGGTTTAAGGTCTGCTCCCGCTCATCATTGCCGCCCATTCCTCCTCCGTCCCGCTTCTTTCCAATGGTGTCAATCTCATCAATAAATACAATACAGGGCGCCTTGTCATTGGCCTGCTTAAACAAATCCCGCACCTTCGCAGCTCCCATGCCCACAAACATCTCCACAAACTCTGACCCTGAGATGGAAAAAAACGGCACATGGGCTTCTCCGGCCACAGCCTTGGCAAGCAGTGTCTTGCCAGTTCCAGGAGGCCCCACTAAAAGGGCGCCCTTTGGCAGCACTGCCCCGATATCTGCATATTTCTGAGGATTGTGGAGAAAATCTACAATCTCCTTTAATGCTTCCTTTGCCTCCTCCTGGCCTGCCACATCGGCAAAGGTCTTGCCAGTCTCTGTCTCCGCATAGATTTTGGCATTGGACTTGCCAAAGGTCATGGCATTACCCATGCCGCCCATCTTCTTCATCATAAACCGGCTTAAAAGCTGCCCGATAATCACAAACATCAAAATCGGCATAATCCATGTGGTGAATATAGTGAGAAGGGGCGACGCCTGTGTGGGAATCTCTTTGGCAAACACCACTCCTGCATCCCGAAGCCTCTCAGTCAGCCTCTCATCTGGCCAGAAGCCAGTCTTAAAAGCCCCTCTCTTCCCCTCCTCATCCTTAGCCAGAAAGCTGATCTGGTTCTCCTGCATGGCCACCTGCTCCACCTGGCCCCGCTCCACCATGGTCAAAAACTGGTCATAGGACACCTCCTGCACAGACCGCTCCAGCACGGACGGAAACACCAGGGCATTCAAAAGCATGGTGACAATCAACACAATCATGTAATAGTACAGCCAGCTTTTCCTGGATGGTTTCTTTGGTTCTTCATTCTTTAATCCCATTCCTTTTTCTCCTTAAATCAAAATATGGCTATCCTGCCAATTGTTTATTAGTATACAACAAAAGCGAGGTTTTTTAAACCTCGCTCTCATTAAAAGATTCTAAAGGATTTCTAAAATGTAACTTTAAAATCGTGATAATATGTATGGTTATTTGATTTTATGCAGATTTTCTCTCCAGCTCCTCAAGACGTTTCTCCAATTGATCTGTTTTTTTAATCAAAATGTCCAGTGTTCCCTTTTCCAGTTTACAGGCATTTATATCATGCTGCATGGATTCCATCCGGTTTTCTATTCTGTTGATCTGCCTCTCTAAAATTTCCCTTGTCCGCTCCATTTCACTTAAAACAAGATTTTCAGAATTCGCAAGGCGCTCATCCACCTTCTCTAGTATCGTTTCCTCTGATTTCGCAAGGCGTCCATCTACGACAGACTCCATCATATTTTTTAAAATTTCCAAATCCTTCTGATCCAACATTTACCTCACCCACCTTTTTATTTTTATTATAACAGGTTCTTCAATATTTTCAAGACATTTCCTGTAACGCCGCCCCATGAACTGTAACTAATACAGCGTTGCGGAAATAACCATTAATAAATCACTGGTTTGATGAGATAAAAAGAATCATCCACCTTTCGCCCTTTAAAAGCTGCATCCTCCACACTCCACACAGCTAAATTATCCACTCCCTCAACCCCAAGATAAGGACGGTTTGCTCCTGGCGCAATTCCCACAATATCTTTGTGAACCACCCTTCCCCGATAGGCAAATACAAATCCTTCGGACACATCCACGCCACCTGTATAGTCCGCCCCCAATTTCCGGCTGATTTCCTCTTCAGAAATCGGGTATTTAAAATATGCGACTGTATCCCACTTAAATTTTGTAACCTCAGACAATTTAAATACACATTCCATCTTCTGTTCAGAAAGCCAATCTATCTTTTTTATTATCTCCCGGCGTACCATATGGATTCTGCTTATGGAGACCATTCCGATTCCGCCTATAACAAGAAAAGCCATTGCCAAAACAGCTGCTGATAAGAATGCCTCTTTTTTGCTTCCTTTTTGCTCTTTCCCTGTTTTTCTTTCCTTCCGCCTGTTTTCCCTAATCATACAGACAAGCGCTATGGCTGATGTGATCAAAATTCCTGGTATAGAATAGGATACCGTAATCCATGCAGTATACAGATAGGTCAGCCACTGGGAATCATTTAACGTGTCGTTTACATAACAGACAAAAACCGGCGGAAGAAAGCTGAATGGCAAAACCCACATACTGCACGGCCTGATCTTATAAAACAGCAGCAATCCGATTATGGTGATGCCATATAATCCCATTGCCTGAATCCCAACTGAGCCGGACGGTCCGGAAAAAATCCACCCAAATTTGTAAACAATTACTTCCACAAGAATCCCCGGCAATATCATACTAAAAAAAGCGCTCCGCAGCCTTTTTATCCATGCCTGCCCGCGAGGCGAAACCAGGTATCTGTGCCATTTTAAAAAAATCATCATTTTTTTAATCCGGTACCACTGGCACTGCGTCTGCTGGGATCGGGCAGACATATCCTCCGGCTGTGCGCTTCTCAAATTCTGCCCGCGCTTTCTTTAAAAGCTCTGGCTGCGCAAACAGATCAATGGCTGCTGCCGCCAGCACTTTTCCTGCATGAACTGCTGCCTTTCGTCCGATTTCGGTCCGGTCGCAGGATACGCTCTGCCAGCTGTGACCCGGACACCCGTTAGGCCAGGATGCCACATGAATCTGAGCTGTGGGAGTCAGCCAGCTTACATCCCCCACATCCGTAGAGCCTGCCTGAAATGCCTCCCCCTTATAAAGAGGCGCAAGAAAAGCATTCATGGCATGGCCGGTCTGCCTACGCATCTCCTCCACCTGTTCCTTCATGTCCAGATCATATTTTGCTCCAATCCCAGGCACACTGTCCCTGCCCGGATAGGTTGCTGCCAGCTGGTCCCCATAGGCAAACTCCTCCTCTGTGTAGGAAGGAACTCCCAGCTCCTTAAAATTGTCATATAAAACCTGTTCCAGCACATGATTGCAAACCGTATCTGCCAGTCCGTCAATAAACTGACGCTCAAAAACAGTGTCTGTCATAAGAGCTGCCCCTTCTGCAATCCGGTCCACCCGCTTTTGAAGCTCCACTGCCTCTGCCACATGGTTGGAGCGGACCATATAAAGAACACTGGCCCTGGGCTGCACCACATTGGCGCTGCGGCCCCCTGCATCTGTAATCGCATAATGGACCCGCGCCTTATCGCTCATATGCTCCCGGAGAAACTGCACGCCAATATTCATCAGCTCCACCGCATCCAGCGCACTGCGGCCCTGCTCCGGCGCTCCTGCCGCATGGGAAGCCACCCCGGTAAACTTATACTGGACCTGAATGCAGGAATTGGTAGATCCGGTCCGAACCTCATTTACATCCTCCGGATGCCAGGTCAGAGCTGCATCCAGCTCCTTCCACAAACCATCCCTGGCCATAAATGCCTTGGCCGCGCCTCCCTCTTCCCCCGGGCATCCATACAATACCACAGTCCCCGGCTGACCGGTCATTTCCAGATACGCCTTTACCCCAAGAGCCGCGCCAAATGCCCCTGCTCCCAGCAGATTATGTCCGCATCCGTGACCATTTCCCCCGCAGACCACTTCCTCCCGTACCAGACTTCCTGCCTTTTGAGACAAACCAGACAAGGCATCGTACTCATCTAACAGTCCGATCACTGGCCTTCCGCTTCCAAAGCTGGCGGAAAATGCCGTTGAAATTCCACAGATTCCCTTCCTGACCTGAAATCCTTCCTCCTCCAGCACCTTGCAATACAGCTCGGCTGATTTTTTCTCCATCAGGGACAGTTCTGCAAATTCCCAAATCTGATCTGCCACATCCCCGATTCGGGTTCTCTTCTCTTCAATCCTGTCAATGGCAGCCTTTTTTTCCCTCCACATATGTCCAAAGCCCTCCCTGTTTTCTTAATGTGTATTTGAAAAATGCTCTGGTGCTTCATCCAGACAGCTCTTTACAACACCTTAGCCAGAAAATCCTTTAACCGCGGATTCTTCGGCTGGCCAAATATCTCATCTGGCGTTCCCTGCTCCAAAAGCATCCCGTCTGCCATAAACAGCACCCGGTTTCCCACCTCTCTGGCAAATCCCATCTCATGAGTCACCACCACCATGGTCATGCCCTCTTTTGCCAGCTCCTTCATTACATCCAGCACCTCGCCCACCATCTCCGGGTCCAGGGCAGAGGTTGGTTCGTCAAACAGCATCACCTCCGGCTCCATAGCCAGAGCGCGGACAATGGCCACACGCTGCTTCTGGCCTCCGGACAGCTGAATGGGATAAGCCCCTGCCCGGTCTCCCAGCCCAACCCGTTCCAGAAGAGCCAGGGCCTTTACCTCTGCATCCGCCTTTTTCATTCCTTTCACCTTCATAGGCGCAAGAACCATATTTTCCAAAATCGTCATATGGGGAAACAGATTAAAATGCTGAAATACCATTCCCATTTTCTGCCGCAGCTGGTCAATATCCAGCTTCACTGTCTTTCCGGATGCATCCTTATATTTTTTCTTGGTAATATCCACTCCGTCAAAAACAATGGCCCCGCCAGTAGGCTCCTCCAGAAGATTTAAGCTTCGGAGAAAAGTGGATTTTCCGGACCCGGACGGTCCGATGACCACCATCACATCTCCCCGGTTAATGTCCACTGTCACTCCGTCCAGAGCTTTGATGGCGCCCATATGATAATGCTTTTTTAAATCTGTCACCTGAATCAGACTATCTCTTGTCGCCATGGCTCATTCTCCTTTCAAAATAGGCAATGATTTTGGAGGTGGGGAAGCACAGGCAGAAGTAAACCGCTGTTGCCACCAAAAGAGGCTCCACAATCACAAAGGTAGCGCCCTTTACCGCATTGACCGCTGACATAATGTCCTGCACCCCAATGGTGTAAGTGATGGCAGACTCTTTGATAATCACCACAAACTCATTTGCAATGGCAGGCAAAATATTCTTTAATGCCTGAGGCAAAATAATGTAGCGGAGGTTTTGGGCCTGAGAAAGGCCCAGGGACCGGGCTGCCTCAGTCTGCCCTCCGTCAATGGACTGAATCCCTGCCCGGATAATCTCACACAAATAAGCTCCTGAGTTCATTCCCAGGGCCACCACTCCGGGGAAAAAACGGTCGAATTTGATAAATCCAAACATCTGAAATGACGGCAGCTGAATAAAACTGAAAATTCCGTAATAAACAATAAAAATCTGAACCAAAACCGGCGTGGAGCGCAGAATCTCCACATATGCTGTGGCAACAAAGCTTAGCGGGTTAAACCGGCTTACCCATGCCAGAAAACCTCCCTCCCGCAAATGCCCGTTAGCATCCAGCCCCAGGCTGCGCAGCGGCCGCACATTGGACATGCGCATAAGCGCCAGAACCAGGGCAATGCAAAAACCAATTACCACAGTAAACAAAGACAAAAGCACCGTTACCAGCAATCCCTGTTTAAATAACTGCATATACGGCACAATTTTTGAAAAATTCTCCAACTGAATAAACTGACCCATGAAGCGCTCCTTCCATTATGAACATTCTTCTTTCCGCCGCAGGCATTGGCTCACTTAGTGAATGCAATGAGCTTAGTGAACAAGCCCACACCGTGTTGCGGTTCCCGCGGAGCGTTTTTGTATCATAGGGCGCACCCTATGATATAAAAAGAATCCTGCGGAGCAGGATTCTCCGCCTGCGGCGGGTCGCTTCAGCGACATAATTCCTTGCCGCCGCAGTGCGGTTCCTGCGGAGCGTTTTTGTATCATAGGGCGCACCCTATGATACAAAAACAATTCCTCCCCAAGAATCCGGGGAGGAATCCAATATCTGCCAGAGGCTCACAGCGGCCTCCTCATTTATGGCAATGCCACGAAACACAGGACATCCGGGTTACTGCTGAACCTGTTCATTCTGAACCTGTCCACCCTCGTCCAACAGACCTTCGTACTTCTCGCCAGACGCCAGCTCATTGGCCTCAGCAATAAATTTCTCCATGGAACCATCCTCCAAAGCCTTGGCAATGGAAGCATTCACTGCTGCAAGCAGCGCGTCATTCCCCTTGCACACGCCAATGGAAGAACCCTCCTGCTCATAAGGAACCTCCAAGACAATCTCAAGCTCCGGATAATTCTTCTGATAGCTCTTTGCCACATCAGTCTCAATGTAAGCTGCATCCAGCTTTCCGGCCAGCAGCTCTGTAATAATGTCTGTCACCTTGGGAAGAGGCACAATATCCGCATCCGGAGAGTTGGCTGTAGCCAGATCCATCTGAATGGAGCCAATCTGAGCTCCCACAGAAACCTCTGGTTTGTTGATAGCTTCAAATGTATTATAGGTTTCGGCATTTGCCTTCACTGTTACCAGTGACTGGCCTCCTATGTAATACAAATCAGAAAATGCCATGATCGCTTCTCTCTTGGTATCCGGAGAAAGGCCAGCCATGCCAAGGTCCACAGACTTGGTCTGCAGCTCACTTAACACTCCGTCAAAATCCACAGTAACAATCTCCAGCTCTAATCCCAAATCATCTGCAATATATTGGGCCAGAGCGATGTCAAAGCCAGCCAGGGAAGGAGTTCCGTCCTCGCCAATGGCATAAAACTCATAAGGAGCAAAATCCGGGCTGGTTGCAATGGTCAGCTTTCCTGGTGTTACGGTCTGAAGCTCTGCCGCAGCGCTGTTGTCTCCTGCACTCTCCTCCTTGCTTTCTCCGTCCGCCTTGCTGTCAGAACCAGCGTCCGCTGCTTTTTCCCCTTCTGTGGCAGCTGTTGCAGCCGCAGTAGTTTCAGTCTGGCCTCCTCCGCCACAGCCTGCCAAAGACGCTGCCATGGTCACTGCCAGTCCCAATGCCAAAAACTTCTTTTTCATAATTGTCCTCCTCTTGCGCCGGTATCCGATACAATCCTGCCTTCTTTGCTATGAAAGTCCCATCGCCAAAGGCGGTTTTTAATCAGGGATGCCAAATGCGTCCGCTCAGACCTTCCTGTGTGATGGCGCGTCCTCTGCCGGACGCATGGAGGTCTCTTTTGAATACCGTGCATAAATATAATAGAATTAAAAATCATGTTGACTTTATCCATTATACATACTTTTTAAAAATTATCAAGAGGAAATGTATAAAAATGCACCTTGGCTACAAAATCCTTTCAAATACCTCCAAAGGATGATCCACCATAAACTGTGGGTGAAATGCCTCCAATTCCTCCTTTGGCCTGAATCCCCAGGTAACTCCCACGGTAATCAGTCCGGCTCCCAGGCCAGTCTTCATATCTGTATTGGTGTCCCCAAAATACAGACATTCCTCTGGTTTCACTTTAAACAGCTTCAAAATCTGTCTCACCCCTGCCGGGTCCGGCTTTTTCGGCACTCCTGGCTGCTCCCCCTTCACCACATCAAAATATCCCTTGCCAAATATTGCCTCAATGTTTTCCACGGTCCGGGCATGAGGTTTGTTGGATAATACGCCGATTAAGATTCCCCGCTCCTTCAGTCCCTCCAGCAATTCCCGGATTCCCTCATAAGGCTTAACCTCA
>CATLIJ010000003.1 GCA_949948825.1 uncultured Clostridiaceae bacterium | reverse complement strand
TGGCCGGTTTCCTCTAAAAGGGCCTCATATTCCTCCCGGCTTTTCCCAAATTGCTCTCGTATCCACTGCCAAACTGACTCCCCTGTGGAAAAATGCTCTTTTTGCAGCCCCAAAAGCATCTGTTCCAGACAGACACTCACCTGGCGACAGGTTCCAAGCTCCAGAGAAGAAAGCAGATCATTTTCCTGTTTTTTCTCCCAATGGCTTCGGAAATCCTCTGTCATCTTAGAAAATTTTCTTATCCTGTCCTCTGCCGGGGGATTCGCAGCCTCTGGTTCCTGTCTGTCTGTACTCTGTATCTCCCGCAGCATTTTCATCTCAAGCTCCAGCTGCTGTGCCATCCGGCAGACCTTTCCGAATTGTCCGTTTAATGCAGACAGCAAAAGCCCCACCACACTGATCCGCTCATCAAAGGCCGCCCGCTCCAGCTTCCCATATGCTTCCCTGGGAGTCTGCCCTGCCAGAATCTTTTCTATAGGATAGTTTTCCTTATATTTATAATAAAGCTCCAGATAACTGGCAAAATCCCTTGCAATCTTTGGAAACTGAATATACTCTGACACAATCTCCCGGTCCACTGCCATTCCCAGCTGCTCATACACCTGAATCAGAACTGACAAATCCTCCCACCCCCGCGGCGTGGCAAACAGCTTTCCATCCACAGTTGTTTCAATCCGGCAAAAATTCTGCTGCCTTACATTCAGATAAGAGCTTATAGCCGGATGAATATTCACCCAGACTGCATATTCCTTCCATGCTTCTAAATCCGGTTCCACATTCATCCGCCGAATCCGGTCCAGGGTAACAATATCAAACTCCCTGACCGACTTATTATACTCCGGCGGATTGCCAGCTGCCACAATCACCCATCCTTCTGGAATCTGGTGATTTCCAAAGGATTTTGCCTGCAGAAACTGAAGCATCGCCGGAGCCAGTGTTTCAGACACGCAGTTAATCTCGTCAAGGAACAAAATCCCCTCCTTCAGCCCTGTCTGTTCCATCTTATCATACACCGAAGCCACAATCTCACTCATGGTATACTCTGTGGCTGTGTATGATTTTCCTCCAAACTGCCTCTTCTCAATAAACGGCAGCCCCACAGCGCTTTGCCGGGTATGATGAGTAATGGTATATGCCGCCAGTCCGATCTGGCATTCCTGGGAAATCTGCTTCATGATCTGAGTCTTCCCGATTCCTGGCGGCCCGATCAGCAGAAGAGGCCTTTGCCGGATGGAAGGTATGACATAGGCTCCATATTCGTCCTTTTTTAAATATGCCTTAATGGTATCTTTGATTTCCTGTTTCGCCCGTTTAATATTCATGCTTCCAATCCCTCCAAATGTTACTGTTCACGGGGGGCATCTTCCTGCCCGTCTCTGCCGCGTTGCTTTCGGATTCCATCTCACACCAACGGAACGGAACCTGAACTCCTTCACGTCCCGACCCCACTGTACCGGAACTTCTCTACAGCCCAGCCCCACTGTACCAGAACTTCTCCACAGCCCGACCCCACTGTACCGGAACTCCTTCACATCCCAGCTCTTCCTACCTTCGCTCTGTCAGCTGTCCTGGCTCCAAAATCACCTTCATTGCCCAGGCCGGAACAGAAATATCTGTATACTGGTCCTTCACAAACACAAATGCCGTATCATATGGCCGCTGTTTGATTGGATAGATTCCCTCTCCGTCTGTAAAATACAGAAGGCCCCGCAGCCGGTGGAACTCTCCTCTTCCAATCATCTGATCCACATAGGAAAAAGCCGACCGGAAATCAGTCCCGCCCTGACCAATCACCGTAAAATCCTTCAGATAAGCTTCCATCTCTTCCCGGCAGGTAATTTTCCTGTCCTGCTGCACCTGTTCATCACATTGGATGATATGAATATTCACCTTACGGAAATAGCTGTCCGACTCACACAGCACATCATAAGTCTCCTCCAGAAAACGCCGCACCAAATCTCCTGAGCAGGACATGGACGTGTCAATCACAATGACAAAATCTTCAATCCGGCTGACTTCCTTTGTCTCCAACGGCTCTACCAAAGGCATATTTCCATAAAGAGACATACCGTAGGTATAAAACACATAATCAAAGGAATCAGGGTCCAGCTGGATTTCCTCCTTCATCACAGAAAATTTTCTCAAAAACTGTCTGTAATCATATCGTTCCCTGTTTTCCACCTGCACATGCTCCAAAAGGCTTTTGGAATCCTCATCCTGTTGATTTCCCATGGTTTCCATCTCAGTCTGCAGCTGTTCCCGGTTTTTGCTCCACTGATTCTGCCGTATGACAGACAGCTTGGGATTTTCCTCCGGAAGCTTCCAGTATTCATGGTCATCTGCATAAAACTCTCCGGCAAGCCTTTCCTTCTGCTTTTGCGGCAAATCCATTTCCTGCAAAATATGATAGACTCCCTCGGCATTCAGCACAGGCAGACGTTTTTTCAGCCTGCTGTACCAGTCCTGCCGACAGAGGGACATCTGACGGTGAACACAGCGCAGATACAGCCCATCAATCACTGACTCCACTGCAATATCACATGCCAGATTCCAGTCCTCCTCTTTCCGGCTGCCTCTGGTATCTATATGGCAGAAAAGACAATGAAGCACCATATGCAGATAACTGCGGTTCACACACACTCTCCCCATATGAAACAGACGGCACAAGTCATCTGGCTGATAATAAATGACAAATCCATTGGTTCCCATTCCCCGTCTGTCAGTTACTGCCTCATACCCTAAGCTTCCCAAAGCCACATCCAGAAAGCGCATATTGAGATACAGCTCATTTCTGGCATTGAAAAGAATCCGGGTACACAATTCCACCATATTCAGCTCCTCCAGCTGCCGGTGTCTTACTGGATCTACCATTTCATAACACAGCCCCTTCCTTTTAATTCGTAACAATGCAGACAAGACACCTTCTCTTCTTGTCCCTGGTCTGAACTGTTACTATAATTCAAACCGCCGCCTGCTCCTTTTCACATTTCGGCTTTGGAAATCCATCAGCCAGCTGACCATTTCCGTATCTCCCAACTTCTGAGCCATAAGTGTCAGCTCCCGCAGCTTTTCCTTACATCCTCCCTCCGGACTGTCCTTTGCCATTTGTCCTTCCCACCGGAAAATCTCCTGTGCCAGCCAGGGAAGCCCTCCTGCCTCCAGGTTTCCAAAGCCCTTTGCGCCCTGCCGGTCTGCCTGCAGCATCAGCTGTCCTGCCATTTTCCAGTGTTCCATAACATATTCCCGGTACATGGTTTCATATTTTTCCGAAAGCCCCAAAGGATACTGCAGTCTTCCCAAAGCCAGCTCTGTCACCAGCTCCTCTGTTTCCTGCACCTTTACATGGGGAAACAGCTCATCATACTGGTTGTACTGAAACTCGGTTCCCGCAAAACAATAGCGGTACCGGTGGCCGCAGCCATGGGTCTCAATATACAAAATCCGGGCAGGTGTATTTTCCACTGACTCTTCATAAAATTCCGGAAATATTAACCGGGCCTCCTGTTTCTCTCCCAAGTCATTTTCCGGGTTCATAAACACTTTGACCCGCAAAGTCTGCTTCAGCTCGGAAAGCAGTTCCTTTAAACAGGATTTCTCCCTTTCAAACAAAAAAATGTCCAGATGCCTTACGCTCCCTGTTCCTGCAAACATTCCTGCTCCCAAATCTGTAGTCCTGCTGCCGCAGGAAATGTATTGGAGCTTCTCGCAATTATAAAACCCATAAGCTCCGATTTTCCTTAAACTTACAGGCAGAATCATCTTCTCCACCGGACTGTCTGCCAGTACATAAGGCCCCAGCTCTGTCACTGGCAAACCCTCTATCTTTTCCGGAAACCGAACAAATGCTTCCGGCCCATTCACCCGATCAATCCGCACAGTCTCTCCTGTGATTGTATATGAAAAATTCATACGTCTCCTATATGAAGCTATAGTCTGATAAAGTTGATTTTCCCTCCATGTTATGTTGCCTGTTATTCAGCCTATTATACTGTAACAGAAAATTTTTCGCAAGCTGCACACCTGAAAATCGCGAAAAAGAGCAGCTGACAAAATAGTGTCAGCTGCTCTGAAATAATAAAGATAAGAAAAGGTCACTGCTTTGTGAAAACATTTTCTATGCCATAAGTCGTGCAAATATCCCTCAAAGTATTCCCTTCAATAATAATCCTGTCAACTCCCGCTGCATTGTCTGAACAAGGCAGCTCATAAACATGATCTCCCACCTTGGGAAAAACATTCACCAAATCATCGCAACGCAGAAGTATGGATTGATCCGCCTGTTCTGTGATCTCATAAATAGTCTCAAAAATATACTCCTGCCCATCTAATGTATAATACGATATGAGTTTATAAACACCATTAATGGAGGCTGTATCAGCGCTGGCATCTGTTCCGGCTGCATTGTCACTTACATTCTGAGTTTGAGTCTGAACTGCTCCGTCAGCCACCCATGCTCCGTCAGCATTTACTTCATAGCCATCTGGTGTGGTCGTGTTCTGCAGGCAATATCCATTCTCATCAAAGTAATAGCATTCTGCCACATGATCATAATTTCCATCAATCCACTGCCATGTACTGGATGGATTGCTTCCATCATCATTCTGCCAGCGCCATCCTTTCCCGTCATTCTGCCAGCCTGCAGCAAAAGCGGCGCTGTTCATCGCCAAAGCCATAGCTGCTGTTAATAAAACAATCTTGATTCCTGCTTTTGTCTTCATCTTTCCTGCTCCTTCATAAATGGTATTGCCTCAAACAATCATATAATGTTATCTTTTCCTTATTATACCAGTCAGAAAATGGAGTTTCAAGATTTTTTCCTGATGTTTTATTTTAAAAACAGTTGCACCCAATAATGGACTCCTGATCCATTCTGGTAATGGGCCACTGCAATAGAAGTATAATTTGCATTTAAAATATTGGCTCTGTGTCCGGAGCTGTTCATCCAGGAGTTCATTACTTCCTGGGGAGTCATCTGGCCATAAGCAATATTCTCGCCAGCAGACTGATAGCGGATTCCAGCTGAAGCCAAAGCTGTATAAAAATTGCTTCCGTCAGGACGGGTATGGGAAAAGCTTCTCTCAATCTCTTTTGCCCGGACCATGGCTGCACTTTCTGCCTGTGTATGTATGGTAAGCGGGGAAAGCCCTGCCTTTGTGCGCTCTTCGTTTACCAGATTAACCACCTGAACTGCAAATGCGTCCTGAGTGCTGTTATTTCCTGGCTGCTCCACATCCGGCACATTTGAATTATCGGGAATAACGGGCTGATTCGGTCTGTTGGGCTGATTTGGTACATCCGGTTTATTCGGCTGATCTGGTTGATTTGGTTTATCTGGTTTGTTTGGTTGATTTGGCTTAATGCAATCTCCGTTTCCTCCCAGCCAATTATTCAGACATGAATTGTCTCCATTTCCTCCCTGACAGAAATTGTTTCCACAGGAGTTATTTCCGCTTCCTCCAAAACAGTTACTGGCATTTAAGCTGTTTCCTCCCTGCCAGCTGCCAAAACCGCCTCCGCTCAGATTTCCCAGCACAGACGAAAGGTCGCTTAAACTGCCTCCTCCAATCACAATCGCTTTTCCTCCAGGCAAATTACAGGCATTCGCGGTTGCTGCATAGGATGTGTTCGTCATGGATGTAAATGTCAAAACAGCCGCTGCACATACATATAAGGGCAATTTTCTCATGGGATTTCCTCCTTTTGTTACTAGATTATTACATTTCTGTTACAAAAGTATCATAACACATAATTCATGGAAAAGAACTAGGAGAACTATGGAAAAACCTGCAGCCATTTCCAAAAGGGGGACAACCATATGCTGCCCTATACAGGCACCAGCCAAACCTCTGCCACATACTTAATCAATAAGGAATTTTTTCAGGTGGGATTCTATTTATGGATGAAAAAAGGCCGACTGTGACCATTGCCCTTGCCGGAAGCTCAAATACAGGCAAAAGCACCATTTTCAACGGACTCACTGGAATGAGGCAGCACACTGGCAACTGGCACGGGAAAACAACTGACATAGCATATGGAAATTTTACCATGAACCATCAGGAATACCTGCTGGCAGACCTGCCAGGACTTCTTTCCCCTGCCCGGTTATCTGAAAAAGAAAGGGCTGCCTGGGACTATCTTGGCTCTGGAAACGCGCAGCTCATTGTATTGGTCTGTGATGCTTCCTGTCTGGAACGAGAGCTCCATCTGCTTCGCAAAATCCTTTTTCTTGATTCCGTCAAAGCTTCCGGTACCCCTGTGATTCTCTGCTTAAATTTCTGGGATGAGGCAGAAAGAAAAGGAATTGAAATTGATGTAGATTTGCTTCAGGACGTCCTTCAGGTTCCGGTCATGTGCTGCTGCGCCCTTCACGGAGATTCCCTGGACCAGCTTCGCCAAGCTGTAAACGAAACAAATGGGCAGCATTTTTTCTATGATTGTCTGGATTACTGTCCAACGCAGCTTGCCAGGGAGACCGTCCGGCATTCCTGCTGCCCCTGCTGCCAGGGCTCCGATTTGGCTGACCGGATGATTATGGAACCAGCAGTGGGAATCCTTACAACATTTTTCCTGCTTTTTGGCCTTTCCTGGCTTGCCCTGACAGGAGCCTTTTCCTTTTCCACTCTTCTCTGGAAGCTTTTTTTTGGTCTGGAACCTAAGCTTGCTGCTGCTATGGCTGCATTCCATTCCCCTCCCTGGCTGATTTCCATGCTGATATACAGTATTTACCGGTCTCTGGCCTGGATAATTTCCCTGATGCTGCCATGTATGACACTCTTTTTTTTCCTGTTCCATCTTGCAGAAGAGACGGGCTGCCTGCCCAGAATTGCCTTTCAGCTGGATTCCGCATTTCGGGGATGCCATACCAGCTGCAAACAATGTCTGGCCATGACCATGGGCTTCTGCTGCAATGCTGCTGCCATATCCCAATGCCGAAGCATGGATTCTCCCCGGGAGAAGACCATCGCAATTCTGACCAATTCCTTTGTTCCTTGCAGCAAAAAGCTTCCTGCCCTGCTTTTGATGATATCACTGATTTTCATGTCAGGCGCTTTCCCCTCTCTGCCTCCGGGGAAATGGGAGCTTTTTCCCGGAATTTCCTCTCCGGTCCGGGTATCCCTGTTTTCGGCGCTCCTTTTGTGTTTTATCATATTCCTTGCCATAACTGCGTCACTGGCTGCCTCATGGATTCTTTCCCATACGCTCCTGCCTGGAAATTCCTGTACTTTTGCTTTGGAGCTTCCTCCCTACCGGCGCCCTAAACTTCCCAGGACACTGATTCGCACTTTCTGCGGCCAGACGGTTCCTGCCATAAAAAAAGCCATTTTTTCCACCACAGTCTCTGTGGGAATCGTCTGGCTGCTGATTCATGCTTTCCCCAGCCTTTTTGCCTATATGATTGGGCTTCTGGAACCTATTGGACGCTGTATGGGACTAGACGGAATTATCCTGTTTGCCTTTTTATTTTCCATCTCTTCCAATGAAACGGTCCTTCCAGTTATGCTGACCGCATATCTGCATGCCTCTGGCACAGACTCCCTGAACAGTCCCCTGCTGTCCATGGCAAGCCCTTCTGCCCTGTTCTCCTTTTTAGCCGCTCAGGGCTGGACCTGTACCACCATTCTTTCCATGACCATCTTCTGCCTGTTTCACTGGCCATGTGCTGCCACGCTTTGCAGCATAAAAAAAGAAACCGGGTCCTGGAAATGGACCGCGGTCTCTGTTCTTCTGCCTTTCCTGTTTGGCACTGGATTATGTCTTTTGCTTACTGCTATCCTTTCTGCCGCGAGTACAATGCCTTGGAACTGACTCCCGGCAGACGTCCCAGCTTCCCGGACACTGCACTGATAATGTCAGACGGGGCGTCCAGCACAACACTGATAATATTCATCTGTTTTTCCCGGTACGGAAGCCCCATACGGCCAATAATATAACTGCTGTACTGGTGTAAAATCTCATTGACCGCGCCTGCTAAATCCGGATTCTCTACAATGATTCCCACCACAGCAATCCGGTAAGGCTGGTCAATGGCATTTTTCTCTTCCATATACAGTTTCCCTCCTTGATCCCCTGTCTGGACGATTTCTATTTTATAATTTCCACCCGATCCCCTGCCTCAATCGTATTGTTAATGGGATTTTGGCGGACGTCCAGATATTTTAGCTTTTCCACCTGATTTAAAGGCGTCAAATCTGTCACATAATTGTTATTCATTCCCAAACGCTCCAAATGCTTCAGCTCTGTGGCAAATTCAACCGTGGTCAGCTCATTTCCATCCAGATACAGTTCTTCCAGTCCGGAATAATGGGTCAGAAAATCAATATTTTCTGCCATGGACACATCATCATACCAAATATCCGTCATGCCGGAATAAGTCTCCACATGAATGTTCTTCTTTAAAGTAACCTCCTTCATCTGAAGCTTTTTCAATGTGGGATTGTCCTGTAACCGGTCAAATTCTATGCCAAACAGACATTTATTTAAGTACAGCTCCTCCAGGCCTGGATGATTCAATACATTGGAAATATCTCCGTAAATCTCCATATTGTTGCCATATCCGCCCCACCTGTCTTTGTCCTCCATGCCGCAAAAGTCCAGATACTTTAAACTGGTCATCCCCTCCAGAAAGTTTAGATTTCTAAGAGGCTTGGAATAAGTCCATACCGAATAACAGCTGAACCTTTCCAGGCCAGACAGTGAGGAAAGGGTACTGATCTCATCTACATTACATCCATGGACAGACAAAGCCTTTAAACCTTTTAAACCTCTTAAAGACGAGACAGACATAAATCCACGAATATCCAGTGTTTCCAGCTGCCCCAGGGCAGACAGATCCGGGTCTGGCTGGGAGGTACCCTTATCCAGGATCAGGCTTTTCAGCCCTGTAAGCTTTTGGATAAAATCATAATCCTTTACTGAGTCATTGCCCTTTATGCAGAGAGAGGTAAGTCCTGTCAGCTCTCCCACAGGCTCAAGGCTGATTGCCTCTGTCTCAGCCAGAGACAATTTGGTCAGACTGGTCAAAGACTTTAGAAAGCTTACCTCCCGGACAGCAGAGGATTCCAGGTGGAGCTCTTCCAGCCCAGTCAGTATGGAAACAGCCGAATAATCCGTCAAAGTACGGGAGGAGGAGTCCGAAAAGGGGTCGGAATTTGGCTCGTCCTCAACAATGGTCAGAGACCGTAAATGCTTCATGGAAGCCAGCTGCCGCATATCCGGCGCCACTACATCCTCAAGAGACAAAATCTCCAGATTTTCAAAAGCAGACAATCCTTCCAGATCTTCCGGATTATCCAGGTGCAGCTCCCGAAGCTGTCCTGGTTCCATCCATCCAGCCAAATCCTGCGGACTCACCTTGCAGCAGGAAAGCCCCTGAAGATGGGGAAGCTGGCTTAAAACCTCCCCATCCGCCCAGGTGTATGCCAGCTCTACCTTTACAAGCTCCGGAAACTCTGCCAGATCATCTGTATTCCAGTCCTGTGGCTCCAGCTCCAGATGGTGAATCTCGCCCTCCGGAGCTTCATATGGATTCTCAAAGCTGTAATCCACCAGAAAGGTATCCCTGCTTGTGTCAATCCGAAGATACTTTAACTGTTCCCTCTGTCCGGAATCCACAGAATCTGCCGGCTTTTCATAAATCCCCTCCAAAAGAACATCATAAAATGGAGAATGGGACATCCTTTTGCTGTCTTCTGTTTCTTCTATCTCATAAATCGCCGGAGAAGAGGCCGGACGGCTGACAGGGGGATAGCTGCTCTTATCCCTGGCGCTCAAGCCAATCCCCAGTCCAAAGATCACCACAAGCCCTGCCAGTATCCCGGCGGCAGCCAAAACTCCGGACCGGTCGCCGGATCGATCTGTTCTCTTAAATCCGTCATTCCCTGGCGGAGCCTGTTGATAGATGTGATAATTGATTACCCGGTCATCCTCCAAAATATACTGGCTGTTACAGTATTCACAGGCAACAATCTTCTGATTTCCCTCCACAGGAATCAGCCTTCCGCCGCAATTCGGGCATTTCAAATCCACAAATTTCATGAAATCCTGTATTCTCCCTTGTTCTTTCTCTGGTTTTTAAAAATCCTTTCTATTTTACAGAGCCTTCCGAATCTTATCTGCAATCTCCTCATACTCTTTGTCTGTCAAAAGAACCTTCCCTGGATTCATCTCAAACACACCGCCCCATTCCGGCCCGTTCTCATACTTTGGCACCAGATGAAAGTGGAGATGGCAGCCAGTATCCCCATAAGCTCCATAATTCACCTTCTTCGGGCCAAAAACCTTATGAATGGCCCTTGCCGCCTTTGCCACATCTGCAAAAAACAGATTCCGCTCCTCCTCTGTCAGGTCAATCAACTCGCTGATGTGCTTATCATGGGCAAGAATCAGCCGCCCCGGATGGCTCTGTTCCTTAAATACATACAAAAATCCTGAATCCATCTTGCAAATCGGATAAGCAAACTTTGCTACCAGTTCCCCTTGCATACAATATGCACAATTCACATCTTTCATTGTCATTACCTTCTCTTTCTGAAATATTTTCACTATGGGTATTGTTTCTCTATTTTACACTTTTTAGACTGGTTATGCAAGACTTACTTCTTTCTTTCATGGGATTGAACAAAAACACCAAAATTTTCTCAAATATAGGTAGCTATCACACTGGTAATTTGGTACAATAGAAAAGAAAACCAGATAATTGCTGCAAGCTGGTTCTTTCAGATGCTTTGATCAGGAAAAGTATAGGGAGGGTGTAACAAGGTATGAAAAACATAAGATTAAAAAAATGGCCGGTATTCCTTTTGATTTTTACGCTTGTAGCAGGTATTTCCGGCATGTGGCTTCCTGGCTCTGCCTATGGAAAAGGAAGCCGTACAGTAAAGGTTGCTTTCTTCCCCATGAGCGGATATCACGAAAAGGATGCCGACGGGCGGCTTACTGGTATGGATGTGGAATATCTGGATGAGCTTTGCAGATATACGGGCTGGGATATTGAATATGTGGAATGTGAAAGCTGGGATGCTGCCCTTCAGCTTGTTGCGGATAAAAAAGCTGACCTGGTAGGAAGCGCCCAATATTCTGCCTCCCGCGCCTCCAAATACCAGTATGCAGATCTGTCCAGCGGCTATACCTTTGGCATTATTGCCACCAATGGAGACAGCTCCCTTGCTTATGAAGATTTCGAGGCCATGAAACATATTACCTTTGGCATGGTAAAAACCTATGTGCGCAAAAATGAATTCCGCAATTATTTATCTGACAATGGTCTGTGGTTTCCTAAAATTAAGGAGTATGATTCCACTGCCATGCTTCAGGAGGCGCTGGACTGCGGTCAGATCGATGCCATGGTTCACACATTTATGGAAATCAAAGAAGGCCAGCGTCTCATCGGACGTTTTGCCCCAAGACCTTTTTATTATATTACCTATCCGGGCAATGATGATGTGATGCGGGAATTAAACCATGCCATTGCTGACCTGAAGATGAACAGTCCGGAGCTGGAAACCCGCCTGATGAATGCCTATTATCAAAGCAGGCTGGACAAAACCATTGTATTTACCACAGAAGAAAAACACTACATTTCTCAGGCAAATCAGGTGAATGTAGGTTATCTGGACGGTTATTATCCATTTCTCTACGATGAAAATGGCGACTGCCGAGGACTGACCCGTGATCTCCTGGAGGGAGCTGCCTCTGTAACCGGAGTGACTCTCACCTGGCAGAAATTTGATAATTCCCAAAAAGCTTATGAAGCCCTGAAAAACGGAACCATTGATATCATGTCTTACAGCACCTATTCGGAACATGAGCTTTATGACAATCAGCTCATAAAAATGAGGGACTATGCCCAGGTTCCCATGGTGCTTGTCATGAAAAAGACAAAGGATTTGAACTCCATCCATTCCATTTCCTCGGTTTCCTATCTTTCTCCGGAGGCTGGAAATGTGGTGGATTTACAGTCCACAGAAGTAGTCAACTGCAGCACACAGCTGGAAAGCATTGAAATGGTAAACAGCGGCAGGACAGATGCCGCTCTGTGCGACGGCTATCTGGCCGAATATCTTTTAAGCTCCAAAATCCGGTACTATGAGCTGGAGATAAAGAATGTCCTAAGCGGCCAGCATGGTCTGGCCATAGCCATACGTGCGGATGAACCGCTGCTTGCCGGAATTTTAAATAAAACCCTTCTTTCCATTGATGCCAGAGCAATCAATGATTATATGCTGGAGCGGAATGTCTATTCTCTTGCCAGCATGAGCCATTTTCTCCAAAGCTATAGTGATATCATTATTGCCATCCTGATTTTAATTATGATTGCAATAGTCCTTGTAACCATACATATTGTAAGAGACAGCCGGAAAATACAAAAACTGATGTACAAAGATCCGGAGCTGGCCATTGGCAATTTAAACTATTTCATCTATCATGGAGAAAAAATACTGATGGACCGGCCGAAGCAGCAGTATGGGGTTGCTTATCTGAACATAGCCCAGTTCCAGAATTACAAAGCCATCTATGGATGGAACAACGGACAGAAGCTCTTAAAAACCATATCAAACGCTCTGTCTCACATGATAAAGGATAAAGATGAGATTTGTGCCAGAGCAGACGGGGATCACTTTGCTCTTCTCCTGTCCTCGGAATACGGTTCCGTTCCGGAACGTCTGGAACAAATTGAACATTTTATAAAGGATCAGGTTCTGCTTAAAATGGAGAGCAACGTAGAGCTGCAAACCGGAGTCTACTTTCTCCCCTCTGGAAGCCATGATCTTCGCGGCGCACTTGTATGTGCCAACCAGGCCATTGAATTTGTATGGGACCACGGCGATAACAGCATAATGGTCTATGATGATGCTCTGGAAAAGGCCATCATTGAACGGCACGAAAAAGAAAAATTACTGGATTCTGTAAGCGTTGAAGGTAATTTTGTTGCATACTATCAGGCCAAGATTGATGTCCTTACGGAAAAAATTGTTGGCGCAGAAGCTTTGGTACGTTTTATTGACCCTTCCGCTCAGGGAGCCATCATATCACCCGGATTCTTTGTTCCCTACTACGAACAGACCGGACGGATAACAGAGATTGACTTTTTCATCCTGAAATGTGTCTGCAGGATGCTCCGCAGGCGGATGGACCGGGGAGAAGCGGTTGTGACAATCTCCTGCAATTTTTCCCGAATGCATTTTACCAAGCCAGGATTTGTCAATCGCTTTGAAAAGGTTCTGGAAGAATATGAGATTCCAAAAGATCTGATTGAAGTTGAGATAACCGAAACCTTGGTTATGGAAGAAATGGAAGCCAAAACAGCTGCACAGACATTAGAAGAACTGAATGCCAGAGGCATCCGTCTCTCCATTGATGACTTTGGCTCCGGATACTCCTCCCTGGGAGTCATCGAAAAAATACCCGCTTCTGTCATAAAGCTGGACCGCTCCTTCCTTCTGAATCAGGAAGACCGAAGCCGTCAGGTGAAAATTATGAGAAGCATTGTAGAGCTGGCCTACAATCTGGGCGCACAAATCGTATGCGAAGGTGTGGAAAACGAGCGGGATGTGGAGCTCATGCGAGAGGTAGGCGCCCGCGTAGCCCAAGGCTACCACTACGCCAAACCTGTACCAGAAGGAGAGTTTGAGGAGAGATTGTCCAAAAATATGGTAAGATAATGTATTTAGTAATAGGTTCGCGTCCGAGGACGCGAACCCTTTGACATAACTAATCTCCTTCTTCTTACTCTTCCTTTTTCCCCTCTTTCTTCCCCCCTGGCGCTTTCTTCCATGCGTGCATTGCCAATGCCAGTGCAATTACGCCATAAGATACAAACACCCGGAAGTATTCGCCGATTACAGGATCTCCGAACAATTCCTTACCAGCCAGAGGTGACACGATAAACAGTGTGTGGAACAGCACAATTCCTAAAAGAGCCTGCTTGTTGGTGGCCTTTTGTACAGAAGCGCCTCCTACCAAAAGGGCTGCTATGGCAAACTGTCCTACCTGAGTATGGGCTCCGTAAGTGGAGATAGTTCCCACATTCTGGAGAAAGATCAGCTGTCCCCAGCTGGCCAGCACAGTGGAAAAGATCATGGCAATAATACGGGTCCGGTCCACATTAATACCAGCAGCATTTGCCACAGTACGGCTCTGTCCCACTGTTCTCATATCCTGCCCCAAGCGGGTCTTCATCAAAATATTGTTAAAGCAGCAAAGGGCTGCAATACACAGATAGGTCAGAACCGGAAGCCGCACCACAATCAGCACCTTGTAAATAGATGGCACATAGGTCAGTCCATAGACGATTGCTGCCAAAGCCACATTTACGCCAGCCTTTACCGGATTAAAGGGACTTGCCAAAGCTTCTTCTTTGTCCTTTGTCATTTTCAGCTTCCATTTCAGGAATTGAAACACCTGCCACAATACCATTCCCAGGCACCACAGCTCCACAGCGGACAAAAGCAGAAGACGGTCTGTTGACAAAAATCTCTCCACTGGTCCAATAAAAGTCAGGGCGTAGATTACAACTGCTGCAGCTGCCTTAATCCCCAGAGACTTCCACTCCACATTCTGTTTTTTTGCCAGCTTAAAGGCAGTGGAGCCTGCCAGTATAATGAGAAATGCATAAAATCCAATCTCAACAATCGTCAGCATGGGAACTGTGTCCAATGCGTACTTTACGGTATCCTTCAGGTCAATGGTGTTCTTGACACCTACTCCGGTGGGAATCATCAGAGTGGGATTGTTCATCTTAATGACACCGCCAAAGATAAATAAAAATACCAGCTGATAAATACCATCCGCAAAATATCCCAATACCAGACCGCCGATCATCTCATTGCCCTTCATATAGTTAAAGAGCTTTCCTACCAGAAAACCGAAAAATACGGCAAAGGGAGTAGCCAAAGCAGCAGTAAACAGAAATCCGGAAATACCGGTAAATCCCCAGTAGGTAGTCAAAAAGATAGCCAGCTGGGCTGCCATTGCGCCAATTACAATACCAAAGTTCAGTCCCATTCCTGCAATAACCGGAATGATCAGAGAAAGCACAATAAAAGAGTTACGGGCAATACGGGTGAACAGCTCTGACACCACAAAGGTCAGCGGCTGTCTGGAAAAAAACGTTGCAGCAATACACAGGATCACAAACAGGAATACTACCATGTTCTGAACCAGAAAATCTGTTGTTTTCTTATTCACGTCCGCTCCCTCCTTTCACCTGGCTGAGTGCGTAAATGATAATACCATTGGAGATAATCAAACGTGCCACCTCGGACAGATTGCTCTCCGGGATAAACTGGTTTGCCACAGGAAGCCCCAGGGCCAAAATTCCCTGAAACAGGAATGTACCGATCAGAACATGAGTAATCCTTGCCCGCTTTGGACTGGCTCCGCCAATCAATACAGCAGCCACAGAAGTAAAGCCCATCATCATGGGGCCATTGTACAGCTGCATAAAACCAAAGCCCTGAGCATATACCAGAATTCCTACTGCGGCAAGCACCGTAGACAGGGTGGTTCCGATCAGACGCATCTTGTTCACATTGATTCCAGCTGCTTTGGCAAACATAG
This sequence comes from uncultured Clostridiaceae bacterium, assembly GCA_949948825.1. Lineage (GTDB taxonomy): Bacteria > Bacillota > Clostridia > Lachnospirales > Lachnospiraceae > Brotaphodocola. The sequence continues at coordinate 14,924 of CATLIJ010000003.1, read as the reverse complement.
GATTAGCTCCTGCCGCACTCATGGCAATTCCGGTTTTGGACCGCATAAACAGCCAAACCAGAAAACACATCAAAAAGAAAAACAGCAAAAGTCCCGTTGGAATCGTCAGGCTTCCAATATTAAAAGCCAGAGTATTATTCATGACATTACTAAAGGAGGAGGCCAAAGATATCGTATTCCGAAGACCCTTTCCTGCATTTGGCCAGATCAGCTCGCCGTCTGTAAAAGGCAGAAGCATCCACCACATATTCATAAATGCAATAATGGAAAATCCTACATAGGTGGTTACGGTCATCTCAGACCCCTTCACCCGGTTCAGCAGCAGTCCATACAGATAACCAATTCCTGTAGCCAGCACCACGCCAATGAGAATGGCTGTGAGAATAGCAACCCACATGGCAAACAGAGGATGAATGGCCACCAGGGAAGGCATCTGAGCTATATGCAGCTGAATTACAATCAATCCTCCCAGCAGGCCGCCTACAATTCCCATGGAAATACCAAAATTCAATCCGATTCCGCACTGCACTGCAGGTACCATGGCAAGAGCCAGGATTCCAAACATTCCCCACCGTCTTAAGCAGTCGCTTAAAAGCTGCATCAGGTTCATCTGAAATCCGCCGGCTGCTGCTACCAGAAACAGAAAGAATGTTACAATAATAATTCTAGGCAGACCAAATTTCGCTACCAATGATTTCAATGGATTACGCATTCTCCTGTCCTCCTTTCCATGCGCCGGACATGGCAAGTCCGAAATCTGCATCCGAGTCATCCGGCTTCAGAATACATGCCAGCTTTCCGTCAGAGATAATGGCAATCCGGTCTGATACAGACCGAAGCTCCATCAGCTCCGAAGACACAATGACAACGGTCATTCCCAACTCCCGGTTCAGCTTTGCCAGATATTCCAGCACCAGCTTCTTTGCACCAATATCAATTCCCCGGGTAGGCTCTGACACAAACAGAATATCCGGTTCCAGAGTAAGCGCTCTGGCCAGACAGACCTTCTGCTGGTTTCCTCCGGAAAGAGCGCCTGCAGGCTGACGGATTCCCGTACAGCGAATGTCCAGAGTCTTCACCATCTCCTCTGCATGGGCATGGGCTGCCGCAGCGTCGTAAAGCTTCATCCAGCCAGCTTTTTTCAAAAACTTTTCATTGGTCTGCATGGCTGAAAAAATAATATTCTGCTCAATGCTTTCATCCAGCAAAAGTCCAACGCCCCGCCGGTCCTCAGACACAAACGCCACCTTATGGTCCAGGGCATCCCCCAGCTTGTCCAGATTTAATGGCTGACCATTGATTTTTACTTCTCCGGCAGCTTTATACAATCCGATGATTCCATTGGGAATCCCTAATTTGCCCTGTCCGGCCAGACCGCCGATTCCCAAAATCTCTCCCTTCCGGATATCCAGGTCAATTCCATTGACCTTTTCTCCCGGCATATCTACTCTATAATTCCTTAAACTTACGGCGATTTCATCATCGCGAATGGTACGGGTATCCGGAATGCCGTCATCCACCAGCTTCTCCACTTTCCGTCCAATCATAAGCTCTGCAATCTCTACCACATTTGTTTCTTTGATTTCTTTTCTGGCTACAAATTCCCCGTCACGCAAAATCGTCATGGAATCTGCCACAGCCATCACCTCATCCAGACGATGAGTAATGAATATAATTGCAATTCCCTGTGCGGAAATCACCCGCATCGCCTCCAGAAGGCGATCTGCCTCCGACTCGGTCAGCACCGCTGTCGGCTCATCAAGTACCAGCAGCCGGATTCCTGTCTTATCCAGCTCTCTCGCAATCTCAATAAACTGCATATAGCCCACCGGAAGTCCGGCGACTCTGATATATTCATCAATCTGCAGTCCAATGGTTTTCAGGGCCTTTTTTGCATCTCTCCGCATGGCCTTAAAATCCAGGGACTCCATAGAGCGTCCAAACAGACGGCTCACCAGGTTCGGTGTGCTGATCTCACGCCCTACCTTAATATTCTCTGTCACTGTAAATCCAGGAATCAGCATAAATTCCTGATGTACCATTCCAATTCCCAGCTCCATTGCTTTTAATGGAGTATCAATCTGCACTGGTTCTCCGTTTACCTCTACCGTTCCTTCGAAACCACCGGTATTATGGATGACCGGCATTCCAAAAAGAATATTCATCAGCGTAGATTTTCCTGCGCCGTTTTCTCCCATCAAGGCATGAATCTCACCGGGGCGGATGTGGAGCTTTACGCCCTTTAAAACCCGGTTGCCATAATATTCCTTGGCGATATTGTCCATCTTCAGAACATAGGTTTCATTTGCTTTTTCCAAGTCACCAACCTCTTTCTACATTATCTCTCAAGTTCCCGAATAGCAGAAAGTTCTGCCAACTGATGTCTCACAAAGACCCCGTTGGCAGAACCCCCAGATACCATCATATTATTCGTTACGATACCGATTCATATGAACCGTAACCCTTCCTCCATTCTTCCAGCAGTGTAATACCTGATTTACTCAAAAGTAACGAAATCAGACATTACCAGGAAGTGGTTTTCCTTCGCATTACCCTCGTCATCCACATAATAATCCAGGGTCATCTTTGTGCCAGGAGTGAAATCTTCTGCACACTTCTGAATCGTCTCGCGAAGAACAGCCTCATCCAGGACTCCGCTTGTCTGGCCTTCCAGCACCTTCTTGGCATACTCAACACCTGCGCTGATGAACAGCATGTTACAGGGAACTCCCCAGGTAGATACACGTCCGCCCATGTTGGCTTCTGTTACCTTTGCCTGAAGCTGCTCCATCATGTAATCCACATCAGCCTCATGGCCTGCCATATCAATGTTTAAGGCAGCCGGGAAAGCATGGAACGGAGACGGGCAGCACTGCAGGCTGTAGATGGCGCCGTTCTCAAATACGGAACGGATCAGCGGCTCCTGCATACCACAGTTGGTAGTAAAGAATACAGTGTCCTTGCCGTATTTCTCGATCTGACGCGGTACATCCTCAAGAATGAACTGCTGAGCGCCAGTGATACCAGAATCACCTGTGGGGTCCGGAGCAGTAACGTCTACCAGCTCGATTCCATTCTCAGCACAGTACTTCTTCAGATTCTCGTGACGTGCAACGATCAGAGCATAGCTCATATGGCGGGGGAAAGAATAGTGAATCATGGTCTTTGCACCCTGAGCCTTTGCCTGAGGCGGAATCACAATGCCGCATCCTGGCTCATCTACCTGAAGAACAATGTCAGCCTTAGGATTGATAACGCCTGGGTCCTCACCAGGAGTACCAACAATAAAGATCATGTCCGGACGGGTCTCGCGCACTTTGTCAATAGCTGCTGCAGTACCAGGAATAGCCTGACACCAGATAATGGCCTTTACATCCGGGTCGGAAGCCATGGCCACTGTATTGGAGATAACAGTCTCTGTCTCAGTGGTAAAGTTATCCGGATAAGTGGAAGTAACGATCATATCGCCGTACTTCTCCTTCATCTTATTGGCCTGAGTAATCTCCTCATCACCCTGAGAAGCTGTACCTGTGATAATGCCGATCTTAAAATTCTCTGTCGGCGCTACAGCCTCTGTCTCCTCGGAACCACCTTCTGCCGCAGTGGTATTGTCAGCTGCTTCTGCCGCAGTCGTAGCTGCTGTGGTAGCTGCAGTGGTAGGCGCTGTCTCAGCTCCACGGCATCCTGCCAAAGAAAAAGCCATGACAGCTGCCAGTGACAAACTAAGTAGTCTCTTTTTCATTACTTATCTCCTCCTTTTTGTTGTTAAACCCCTTTAAAAGGCTTTTAGCCAGATAAAGTGTTTCGATTATACCATATACTATAGTCATTTGTCCAGCTACATTTGTATATCCTGGACGGATTTTTATGGAAAGCACCGCCTAAAACTTTCTTCCTCCCCCTCCATGACTGCGTCCTCCGATGCTGTGGGTGGTGCTTCTTCCGGAATGGCCGGAGCCTCCCGGACCTGTGTGAGTGGTCCGCGGAATCACCTGCCGGAGCACATGGGAATTCTTCATCACATCCCTTTGATCCCGAAACCGGAAGCAGGCATCTGCCCGGTACGCCATATAATAATTGGAAGCCTGTTTTCTTTCTTCCTTCATGGCATACTCGTTTTTTACCTTCAGACATACGCTTCCGGCACAAAAGCCTGACACTGCTGCCGCAAGCAGCGCCTCGTACCAGCGGATGCTCCGTTTGTGTCCGCCTTTATAATAGCTGATCTCTCCTGTGTCCCGGTCCACATTGTATTGCCCTTTTACAATCCCCTTCTCGTACCACCGGAGCGTATCCTGCATCAGCTGATGGGCGCATCCCATATAATCCCCATCTCCCATATAGCCAATCCCGTTATCCAGCATATCCTCCACCCGCTCATCGGTGAGAAAGCGGATCATCTGGCCGCAGGTGGATATATATAGCTCCCGGTTATCCATATCCATCAGGTAGAGCAGACCGCTGTCTTCCTCTCCCATGCCCAATTTCATCTCATCATAAAAATCATCTGCATATCTTTCGGAGGTTCTTCCATGGGCGTCTGAAGTTGTCACCAAAGCTACATCCATGTTCATGGTTTCCCGAAGGCTCTTAATCTCCTCCTCCAGCTCCTGAATCTCTTCCTCTGAAAATAAGCCCGCCTTATCATAAACCCGCTGGTCTGTCTTTGTATCTGCCAGAGATACTCCCGACAGCAGCAGAATCAAAGCCAGACACAAAACGATTCCCAATTTTTTCATAAATAACTCCTCTGCGACCTTTGAGCTTGCACCTGCCACCCTATGAAAGCCGATTGCTCCGCGCCTTCGGCGGTCTACGCTCCGCTTCGGTCGGCGCTAAACGAGTGCCACTGGCACTCAGCGCCCCCAATCGCCGCCGGTCAACACTTTCATAGTAGGTATCCCACTACTAAAAGAACTGCAAACAGCGGTACAAACACAGATGCAAACAGCCGTGCCAGACGTCCGGAATCCACGGGCAGTTCTCCGCAGACTTTTCCTGTCTGGCCGTTGCAGGCAAAATAATAGACTTTCCCGGTCTTACTGTCCCGGTAAGTAAGGGTCCACACGGGCATGAGTGTATACTTCCATGTCTGTCCGGCTATCCGCATGTCTCTGGAGCGGATTTGCACGGAGTCATAGCCAGAAAGCTCTCTTCCAAGGGAGTTTTCCGCAAACTGGCGCACCTCCTCCTCCAGAGCAGCCGCAAACTTTTCCTGTTCCATATCCCGCTTTTCTGCCAGAAATCCAGAAAGGTATTCCATCTGAAACGGCTCCATCTTCTCCATCTCAAAAGGCATGACCCCCTCCACCAGCTTCCGGTTGGCCTTGGAGAGGGCATTGCGGGCCACATGGTCCACCCTCATGGTTCCGTCCCGGCAGATCTCGTACTCTTCTGTGCGGGTAAGCCGTACATTCCCCTCTGTCCAGGTCTTATACTTTTTTCCCTCTGCCTCCAGCTTTCCCTCCACCCGGCACCCATAAAGCCAATAGGGAAAATACACGCCGGTAAGCTTTTCAATCTGGTCAGGGGAGTAAAATGCCTTGGGAATATATTTCTTTTTGTCAATCCACTGGTTAAAAATCTCCAAAGCCTTCTCCCGGTCTATGACAAAAGGAAGCACACCATCCGGGTGATACTTCCCTTCCATCCTTCCTGCCAGCACCACCGGATTATGACAGTAATAGCAAAAGGTAGCTGCGATGGTCTCATCGGTCACAATCTCTGCACCGCAGCTGGGACAGGAATAGACAACTGCACATGGGTCCTCATGCGCTGTCTCCTGCTCACTCCCGGATAAAGCTTCCTCCCCGGTTTGCCCTGAGGCATTCTTTTTCATATCCTCCCTGGTAAAGCGGGACAGACAATACTCGCATTTAAAGCATTGTGTCTCCGGGTCAAACCTTAAATCCCCGCCGCAATTGGGACATTTAAAAATAATTGCTGCCATATGTGATTTCCTCAGCCTTTCGGATTCCCGCACTGACTGCAGAACTTTCCTGTATTCCTTGTGCCGCAGCTGCATACCCAGGTATTTCCGTCTGGCTTTTGACTGCCGCACTCACTGCAGAACCTTCCTGTGTTCACAGCTCCGCATTTGCATACCCAGGTATCTGCCGCTGGCTTTGGCGCGCCGCACTGACTGCAGAACTTTCCCGTGTTTGCCGTGCCGCACCGGCACATCCAGGAGGCGCCTGCTCCCATACCCGTGCTTCCCCCGGCTGTACCATTGGCTCCATAGCTGCCTGCCATGTTCCCGCCAAATCCCGGCCTGTTTCCAGCGCCCTGAGCATTCATCTGCATCTGCTGCATATTGGCTGCAGAGGCTGCTCCCATAAAGCCGCCGCCTGCATTCATTCCCACTCCCATTCCCATAAAGCCTGCCATCGCTCCCTGGGAGTTGGAGCCAGCTGCCTCCAGTCCACGGGCAATGGCGCCCTGTACATAGCCCTCCCGCACTCCTGGGTCTGAAAGCATTGCGCCCTGGTTGCGCATATTGATAAGCTTCTGTGATTCTTCATTGTAGGAAATGCTGGCAATGCCAACGCTCATCACCTCAAAGCCCCGGGTTCTCTTCCAGTCATCATCCAGGACCTCAGACATATGACGGCTTAAAACCGTTCCCTTGGAGGTCACAAAGGAAATCCTCTCTCCTTCTGCTGACATTTTGTTGATAGATGCCTGAAATGCTTCCAGAAACTCATTCATATACTGTTCATTGATGGATGTGATCTCCACCTTGCTGGCATTCTTTGGAATTACCTGTGCATAGAAAAGCAGCGGATCTGTAATTTTAATCGAATAAGTGCCATGAGCACGTAAAAACAACTCTGCGTTGTAAAAACTGTCAAAATAATTCACCGGATTGCGGGTGCCAAATTTGATTCCCTTGATCTCCTGAAGATTCACATAAAAAACCTTTTGTGCCTTTGGTGTCTCTCCTCCATATTTAATCCGGTTAAAGGATTCCTTTAAGGTGTCCTGAAACTGACCATTAAACAGGGAAGGCATGGAAGAATTTTTTACTGTATAATACCCTTCCTCTGCTGTGTAGTCCACTACCTTGCCCCCGTCCACCACCATCATAAACTGGTTTGGGTACACATGAATCACAGAACCATTAGACACAGAATTGTCTGTTCCTTTTGTATTCGAGCCTTTGCGGATCTTCACGCCGCTGGCAAACACGGTCTGATCTCCCATATTTCCCGGCTCAATCACCTCCAGCCACTGATCTGCCAACGAACTCCCGATTGCTGTCATAGCTGCTTTTATAATCCCCATACTCTTCCTCCTGGTTGTTTTTCTCTCACTATTCTACTGCATTTTATGTGATTATTCAATCCCCGCCCCGTGAACAGTAACCATTTTACCTGCCTTTCCGTCCAGGCGCCACTGCACGCACTGCAACCCATATCATCCCCGCAGCCAATGCCGACTGAAGCACCACACTGCACAGAACCCAGTTCCGGCTTACAAAATTTTCTCCATGAGTCCCAAACCACCGGATAATCCCGCCTCCAGCCTGGTCCTTTCCTGTCAGGCGCAGCATGGTCATAATAAACGTAGTGGTGGGATTAATCAGAAGCAGATATAAAAGTCCTCCTGATGTGCCTTCTGCTGCTCCGGCCCCGCTGGAAACAAAATATGCCCCATTTGGCATCCGGCTGAAAAATAAGGCCAGCTGGTTAATCCCATAGGTTCCCACTGCCACTGCTCCCATAACCCCATAGGCTGCCACTGTAGACAATGTGGATTTGCCAAACAGGGCGGAGCAGCAAATCCCCAGGCTGCCTACAAACAAAGCTGCCGCGCCGAAACAGATTAACAGCATTCCCATATCCTTTATGGTAACGCCCCCATACACAAACACCAGGGCCAATATGGGAAAGCTGGAAATAATCAGCAAAACCATGGTACTCAGAGAGGCTGCCAGCTTTCCCAAAACAATCTGGGCAGGAGTCATCTTGGTAGAAAGCATCAGATCCAATGTCTGCCGTTCTCTCTCTCCGCTGATGCTTCCAGCTGTAAGAGCAGGCATGATAAACACCAGCATAATAAATTCCAAAACAGCCACAAATAAGTACAAATCCATAAAACTGCTGTACTGAATCTCTGCAGTCACCCGCACCTGCGTCAAGGTAGAATACATATTCAGAAGCGCCACCAGCGCCAGAATCCCATTAAATACCAGCAATACCAGGGCCAGCCGAAAGCTGCGGGAGCTGACCATCGTCTCCCTTTTATAAACCGGATTCCCGATCAGCATCATAAGAAAGCACCACCCTTTCCTCTTCATGGCTTGTAAGCTGCATAAACACAGCCTCTAAACTGCCTGGTTCCCTCATAAATCCCCGCACCTGAACTCCCGACTGAACCAGCTCCGTCAAAAGTCCGCTTTCCTGTCTCTCGCTTCCTGCAAACTGCACCAGAATCTCCGAGTCCTTCACTGAAATGGAGCGGACCAGAGGATGCTCCTTTAAAAGATTAAGTGCAGTCTCCATATTTTTATAAATCGAAATAATCACTGGTTTTGAAGTATGGATTTTCTCAATAATCTCCTCCACGCTTCCCGTCAGCAGCATTTTTCCCGCATCCACAATCCCAATATCTGTACAAAGCTCAGTCAGATCCGAAAGCAGGTGAGAGCTTAAAAGAATGGTCATTCCCTGCTGATTCAGCTCCCGGATGGTCTCCCGAAACTCCAGTCTTGTTCTTGGGTCCAATCCTGCTGCCGGCTCGTCTAACACCAGAAGAGCCGGGTTGTGAAGGAGCGCCCGTGCAAGACAAAGGCGCTGTTTCATTCCACGGGAAAGTCCATCCACATAAAAGTCCTCCTTGTCCCCAAGGCCAACCTGGTCTAACAGGGTCAAGGAGCGCTTCCTGGCGGTAAGCCCCTCCATTCCATAACAGGAGGCAAAAAATTCCATATATTCCCACACCTTCAGGTTGTCATAAACTCCAAAATAATCCGGAACATATCCAATCTTTTCCTTCAGACGGTAAGGATAAGCCAATGCATCCATCCCGTCAATCTCCACTGTGCCTCCATCCGGCAAAAGCAAACCGCTGACAATCTTAATGGTTGTGGTTTTTCCTGCTCCGTTGGGTCCCACAAAACCATACAAAGCCCCGTCTGGAATATCCATATCCAGCCCGTCCAGAGCATGGTAATTCCCAAACACCTTTCTCAGCCTTTCAATCTTAAGCATTACCGCTCCCTTCCTGCAGCCATAGGCATTGGAAGCTGAATTTCATTATAAATGCCAGGGCCGCCATACACATACCGGACCGTCAATGTATTTCCCGGCGACAGATAAGGATACAGCTGCTCCACATCCATGGTTTGCCCGACCAGCTCCATCCGGTCAAAATTGCCGCTGATATAATTGTAGAAATAGATGCTCCCGGAAAACGCCTCAATATAATTGTCACTGCTGTCCTTTAAAAATTCTTCTGACACAGACTCAAAGGTCAGACTTTCCACATCAATCTCTGTTCCCATCTGATATTCCAGGGTCAAAGGCTCAGTTCCATTCATAGAATTGGACCTGGCATCATAGATTCCGCTTACCACCTTGGGAGTCTTCATCAGAACAGACCGGTAAAGCAGCCGGTCCCTGGAGGCATTGACCGGCACCAGGGAGGTCAGCATGGTATGTCCATAGGTCTCAGGGTCTGTTTCCCGCAGAAACGGACTCTCCTCCTTCTCTGTGCTGAATGCAATCACCCGTGCATCTGCACTGTAATTCCCCATATAGTTATCCAAATAAAAGGTAAGCATATTAAACCGCTCCAAAGCCAGCAAATAAGCTGTATTCTGAATATCCGTCCGGGAGAGCAGGTCTCTTCCGATGATTCTCTCCGCCACCACATAAGAATGATTCAGGGGAAAGCGCAGAAGCTTCAAATCCTCCAGCCTGCAGGTCTCCTCCGGCTCCAGCCGTCCAAGAAACACCATATTGCCATAGAGCAGCAAAGTTGCATTTTCAAGAGGAAATGGAAAATGGTTTGTGATGCTTCCGCTTAAATTCCCTTCAAAATAATCCACATCCCCTGTGATACCGATTTTCTCCGTATTATCTGTCTTCCGCTCCAGGCGAAAATAACGGGGCGAAAATGCCGTAATATTCTGTCCCCGAATGGTCAGCTGGTCCGGTCCCCGGCTAATGGCAATCTGATAAGCTTCCTCCCCGGTAAACCGGAAACGGTCTGACTGTTCTCTCTGGTAGCTGCGGGTAATCGGCAGCACTGAATAGGAGGGGTCCAGCTCCACCTGATAGGGACGGTTATATGGATTACGAATATTCACATAAGTAGTGTCCGTAACATAATCCTCTGTCACATCCTGAATGGAGGCATAGGTATAAAAGGTAGACTGAAAGCGGGTGGTCATTCCCATCACATAGATCACCACAGCAAAAATAAGAGACAGTACCACCACGCCTCTCCGGTAATAAAGCTGCATCTGACGGTTTTTCAGATACAAATACATCCCTGGCCCAAGCAGCAGCAGATAGACCGCCACCACACCTGTATAGAATAAAAGGTTAGGCAGCTTCTCCACATTTCCTGTATTGATCAGGCTCTGTACAGACCAGTATTTTTCCGAATTGCCGCTGTATACCACATCTGCCAGCCGGTTAATTCGGGACTCCCCCAAAAGAGAGGTAAAAATATAATCCACATAAGAGGGCCGTTCCTGGCAGAAAACTCCGATCTTTGCCAGATCAAAGCTAAACACCCCGATCAGACCCTGCTCCTTTGAAGCTGCTGTCAAAAGGGAAAATCCGTTGCTGGAAAGAATCACATTGCCGCCGTGAAGCGGAATATCCACACAAACCAAATCAAAAAGCCCCTCTGCCGGACTGTCCAGAGAAAAGTCCTCTCCCAAATCCACGGAATGAAGGACAGGAGTTCCATAGGAATCATCCAACAGCTCCGGCGCAAAACGGCCCAGGGTATCTCCCACCCGCTGTCCGGTTCCCAAAAGCAGCACGCCGCCGCTGTGAACCCAGTCCATAATCGCAGAAGTCTGCTGCTCTGACAGATCCCGAAGCTTAAAATTATTGACTACCAGCACATCCAGCATATTCAGCCCCAGCTCTTCTTCTGGAAAGCTTTCCTTATCCAGATCAAAGGTACGGGTCCGAAGCGCACTGTAATGAATCCCCACCCCATCCAGATATTTCAGTTCTCCCGGATGATCGGACAAAATTCCGATGAACAGCTCCGGCACATCGCGGCTTACATTTAAGGTAATGTGCTCCTGGGAAAGCACAACTCCCTGTCTGTCCTCCAGGGTCACATACAGCCGGTCTGCATCTGTTCCAATGGGAATATAATATTGATTGGTCTGTTCCCCTCCGGACTCCAATTCTATTCTATATATATAATGGTAAACAGCGCCGTCAGATTCCATGGATTTGATTTTTATTATCCCTTCCAGCAGAGAATCCTGTCCATTGGAAACCGTCACCTCTACTGGTATGGAACACCCGCCCTTTGCTGTGTTGTCATATCCGTATTTTACCTGAAGCTCCACACCGGATAAGACTTTGTCTGGCTCAGCTCCATAAGCTGTCTGACTGCCCCCCGGAAAGCTTAAGCTGCCAGACCTTGCAGCCTCAAAGCAAAAGCCCCATAAAATAAAGCAAAAAATCAGCGCCAAAAAAGCCAGACCGCGAGGCATCCCCCTGGCTGCCGGGATTTGCTTCCGCTCTGGTCTGACCTGTCTGTTATTCATCCTTCCTGCCTCCTGCCCCGCTTTTATCCAAAATTCTCTTTCTCAATATCAAAATCCACCTTCAGAGTCACTGTAAACACGGTTCCATTTAAATCACTTTTTACGGTAATGTCTCCCCCATGCATATCCACAATATTTTTCACAATAGCCAGTCCAAGCCCTGTGCCGCCGGTATGGGAGGAACGGGACTGCTCCACCCGGTAAAATTTGTCAAATATCAAAGGCAGCTCCTCCGGCGGAATCACATATCCATAATTGGTCACAGACACCTGTACAGTATCTGCCGCTGCCAGAACCTTTACCAGAACCCGCTTGCCCTCTGCCCCATACTTGATTGCATTGTTAATCAGATTATCAAAAAGTCTGGCCAAAAGGTTGCCGTCTGCTGTAATCACCTTGGCCGGCACATTGCTCTGTAGCTCATAGGACAGATTCTTTCTGGAAAAATTCGGATAGGACTCCTCCAAAAGCTGTCCCAGCAGCTTAATAATATCCACCTTGGACACCTGCATGGAAATCTTGCCGTAATTCAGCTTTGTGAATCCAAACAAGTCTTCAATCAGCTTTTCCAGCCGCTTGGATTTCCCATATGCAATGTCCATATACTTTTTCTGAACCTCCTGAGGCAAAGGGGTGGACGTCTTTCCGGAAAGAAGCTCCAGATAGCCGATGATGGAGGTGAGAGGGGTGCGCAAATCATGGGCAACATTTGTAATCAGTTCATTTTTGGTCCGCTCTGCCTCCCGCTCTTTATCCATAAGACGCCGGATATCTTCCACCATCTTGTTCAGATTCTCTGCCATGGAAGAAAACTCATCATCTCCCACCACCTCTACTGCAGTGTTTAAGTCCCCCTCGGAAATATTCCTGACTGCATGAGAAATCTTCTCAATGTAAACCAGGGTCTTCTCCTGGAGAAGAAGAAAGGTCACGGAAAAAACCATCACTCCCAGCAGAACATATCCAAGAATAATCACCAGATCCCGGTCATAAATCATGGCCATAAGCGCATTGTTCCACTGAGATTCTCTGGCATACTCAGCCAGCATGGCCAGATTCGTCACCAGAAACACTTCCACCAGACAGGCAACCAGGGTGCTGTACACAATATTGGCAATTAAGCGGGTGCGGAAACGGCGCCGCATATCGCTTCTCTTACTTTTCAATTTTATATCCTACCCCCCACACGGTTGTAATGATCTTATCCTGACGCTCATCCTCTTTCATTTTACCGCGCAGGCGGCGGATATGTACCATAACCGTGTTGTTGGCCTCATACACCTTCTCGTTCCACACTTTCTCAAAAATCTCATCTGTGCTGAACACCTTCCCTGGATTGGAGGCCAGAAGATATAATATATCAAACTCAATGGGAGTAAGCTTCACTTCCTCGTCATAAACCGTAACCTTGTGGTTGTCTTTATTAATGGTCAGTCCCCGAATGCTGATCTCATTTTTCACGTTCTCATGGACATTGCTGTTAGGGTTCAGCTGAGTATACCGTCTCAGCTGGGACTTGACCCGTGCTGACACCTCCAGCGGGTTAAACGGTTTTGCCACATAGTCATCTGCTCCTGTGCCAAGGCCCAGAATCTTATCCAGATCCGTGGACTTGGCGCTGATCATAATAATCGGAATATTGTTGGTCTCCCGAATCTTTTTACACATCTCCAGTCCGGTCATCCCTGGCATCATAATATCCAAAAGCACCAGATGAATCTCTTCCTTCTCCAGAATATCCAGGCCCTCCTGGGCGCTGTTGGCTTTAAATACCCTGTATCCGTCACTGACCAGATAGATTTCTACCAGATCCGCAATCTCCTGTTCATCATCTACAATCAAAATACTGGTCTCCGCCATGATGGTTTCCTCCTCTTGTTATTCTATTGAATAGTGTAGCATAAAATGTCGGTTTGTGCCTTACTTTTTTATTACAAATGTTCTAGGATTTTCCAGGAATCCGCCTGTCAGAAAGGGCAGCAAACCCTTTACCATGGGTTCACTGCCCTGCCCTTTTTTGCAGATTTATTCTTTTATGCAGAAAGGCCGCCTGTACTTAAGCCTCTGCCGGCACAAACCTCCGGGTTTCATAAACATCCACAGAGGCCTCCTGCTTCCTTGCCGAGGCGGCAGCCATAGCCTCCTCGCAGAACTGAAGCTGAGCTGTCACCAGCTCTTTTCCCCTTTTGTCGATTTTTTCATAAGTTCCGTCTGGCTGTAAAATGTGAGCCTTCACATTGTCCTCCAGCTGAACCTGAAGAATATGAATCACCTGTTCCTTCAGCTCCGGAGCCTCCACTGGAAACAGGATTTCCACCCGCTTGTCAAGATTCCTGGGCATCCAGTCTGCGCTGCCCATATATACCTCCGGACTTCCGTTATTTTCAAAATAGAAAATCCGGGCATGCTCCAGAAAATTGCCCACAATAGAGTGAACGCTGATATTTTCACTTAAGCCCGCCACTCCTGCCTTCAGGCAGCAGATTCCTCTTATGACCAGCTCCACCTTTACTCCTGCACAGGAGGCCTCATAGAGATTAGCAATAATCTCCTTGTCGCACAGAGAGTTCATCTTTGCCATAATATGGGAGCGCTTCCCCTCTCTGGCATGAGCAGTCTCCCGGCGGATCATCTTGATAAATTTGCTCCGCAGCCAAAGAGGCGCCAGAGAAAGCTTATTCCAGGCCGGCGGCTCTGAATAGCCGGACAGCATATTGAATACTGCTGTTGCATCCTGTCCGATCTTGGGATTGCAGGTCATCAGCCCGCAGTCCGTGTACAGCCTTGCTGTTGAATCATTGTAATTGCCGGTTCCCAGGTGAACATACCGACGTATGCCGTCCTCCTCCCTCCGCACTACCAGGGTAATCTTGCAGTGGGTCTTTAAGCCCATCAGCCCGTAGATTACATGACATCCTGCCTTCTCCAGCTTTTTTGCCCAGTTAATGTTGTTTTCCTCATCAAAGCGCGCCTTCAGCTCCACAAGCACAGAAACCTGCTTTCCGTTGTCTGCTGCCTCTGCCAGAGCTGCCACAATGGGAGAATGTCCGCTGACCCGGTACAGGGTCTGCTTAATAGCAAGAACCTCCGGATCTCTGGAGGCCTGCCGGACAAAGTTCACCACAGGGTCAAAGGTCTGGTAGGGGTGATGAAGAAGAATATCCCCCCTGCGGATATT
>CATLIJ010000002.1 GCA_949948825.1 uncultured Clostridiaceae bacterium | reverse complement strand
AACACTGTTCAATCTTTCATTTTCAAGGTTCATTTTGTTGCTCTTTGTTGTTTTCTTCATCAGCAGCAACTCGTTTATCATATCATACTGTGCGAAGTTTGTCAACAACTTTTTTCAACTTTTTTTATTTTTTCGTTCTAAGCAAATTTTCACCTGGTTTTGAGCGAAAAAATAATCATGTGGAATTGAGCGGAGAAAGAGGGATTTGAACCCTCGCGCCGGTTGCCCGACCTACACCCTTAGCAGGGGCGCCTCTTCGGCCTCTTGAGTATTTCTCCGAATGACGATTCCATATGATTGCGTCTCTCATACTTTGTATTTCCGAAACGCATGGCCTATTATAAGGGAAAAGCCACTGCTTGTCAAGCCATTTTTTTATATTTTTTTACTTTTTTCTCAAAACTGTGAAATATCTGGTGCTCCATCCATGTTTTCCTCTGTTTGGCAATACTCTAAAGCCGCTGTTTCATACAAATTGTTCCCTTCAGAATCAATCACAACCACTGCTGGAAAATCCTTCACTGTCAAACGGCGGATTGCCTCTGTGCCAAGTTCTTCATAAGCAATCACTTCTGATGATAAAATCCTTTTTGAAAGCAAAGCCCCTGCTCCCCCTATTGCCGCAAGGTAAACAGCTTTATTGCGAATCATCGCCTCTATTACTTCCGGACTTCTTTTTCCTTTTCCAATCATGGCTCCAAGGCCCATATCAAGAAGACGGGGAGTATACCGGTCCATGCGGCTGGATGTGGTAGGCCCTGCGGACCCGATTGGACGCCCCTCCCGTGCCGGAGATGGCCCCATATAATAGATGATATTACCAGCAACATCAAAAGGCAGAGTCTCTCCCTTATCCAGGCTCTCCTGCATTCTCTTATGAGCAGCATCTCTGGCTGTGTAAATAGTTCCGGTAATCAATACATAATCCCCTGCCTTTAAATCACAGACAGCTTCTTTGGTAATCGGAGCTTTTATTTCTTTTTTCATAAATCCCTCCCATAGGCAGCAACCTTAAATCACCCGAT
This sequence comes from uncultured Clostridiaceae bacterium, assembly GCA_949948825.1. Taxonomy (GTDB): domain Bacteria; phylum Bacillota; class Clostridia; order Lachnospirales; family Lachnospiraceae; genus Brotaphodocola. The sequence goes on along the minus strand of CATLIJ010000002.1, from coordinate 36,328 downwards.
GCACATGCCGGTTGACATGACAACACAAATTTACTGCCACCGGCAGACCTGCAATGTGGGTCGGATATGTTTCAATATTCACAGCAAGAGCTGTAACTGTGCCTCCCAGCCCTGCGGGTCCAATTCCCATACGGTTGATTTTCTCTAACATTTCCTGTTCAAGCTTTTGTACATAAGGAACAGGTGAAGACTCATTCAGGTCTCTGGTCAGGGCATGCTTTGCCATAATGGCACATTTCTCAAAGGTGCCGCCGATTCCCACTCCTACTACCACAGGAGGGCAGGCATTGGGACCTGCCTCTCTTATTGCGGTCAAAATCGCGGATTTCACCCCTTGGATTCCATCTGCTGGCTTTAACATGAAAACTCTGCTCATGTTTTCGCTTCCAAAACCTTTTGGAGCTACAGTTATATCAATCTGTTCTCCTGGCACAATCTCATAATGAATCACAGCCGGGGTATTGTCCTTTGTATTTTCCCTTTCAATCGGGTCTTTTACAACGGATTTGCGCAGGTAGCCCTGGACATATCCCTCCCGCACTCCCTGATTCACTGCCTCCTCCAATAAAGCGCCTTCTATATGCACGTCCTGCCCTATTTTAAGAAAAACTACAGCCATACCAGTATCCTGACAAATCGGAATCTGATCCTCTTCTGCTATGGAAAGATTTTCAGTCAGCTGCTCCAAAATCTGCTTTCCAAGGGGAGATTTCTCTGCTTTGACACATTGGTCAAAAGCCTGTCTCATATCCAAAGACAAAACATGGTTTGCCTCAATACACATTTCACGGATATTTTTTGTAATTTCCAAACTTTGTATAAACCGCAATGAAATTACCCCCTTTCTGGCTCATCCTCCAAATCCAGCTCCTCAATTCCGTCTCCTTCTGATTTCTTTCCATCATCCCGAACCTTTGCGATGCTTGCCACATGTACATCCGAATCCGGGTCAATATCCATCAGCTTTACACCAGAAGTATTTCTTCCAATGATGGAAATATCGTTTACAGCAATCCGTATCACCACGCCTTCTGTAGTGATAATCATAATATCATGGTCTTCATGGACAAGCTTTGCTCCTACAATATCTCCGGTCTTTTCTGTAATTTTATAACACAAAATCCCCTTGCCGCCGCGATTCTGTCTGGTAAACTCCTCAATGGGCGTTCTCTTGCCGATTCCGTTTGCTGACACCACCAGCATACATTCTCCCTGAGTGTGCATCTGCATGGCCACTACCTGGTCTCCTTCGTTCAGCTTCATGCCGATAACACCCATAGACACCCGCCCTGTAACCCGCACGTCTGTCTCATGGAAACGAATGCACTGGCCTTTTTCTGTCACCAGGAAAATATCCTTTTCATTGTCTGTGGCCTTCACTTCAATCAGCTCATCCCCATCCCGCAATACAATGGCCTGAAGTCCGTTTTTACGGACATTTTCGTATTCCCGGATTGGAGTTTTCTTTACCATGCCGTTTCTGGTGGCCATCAAAAGATAATCGTGATCATCATACTTTTTCACAGGTATAATGGCGCTGATTTTTTCTCCGGTCTGAAGCTGCAGCAGATTGACAATCGCAGTTCCCCGGGCTGTGCGGCTTCCCTCCGGGATAGCATAAGCCTTCAGACGATAAGCCCGTCCTTTGTTGGTAAAGAACATAATATAATTGTGATTATGTGTCAGAATCAGATCTTCAATGTAATCTTCATCAATGATCTGCATTCCCTTGATTCCTTTGCCGCCCCGGTTCTGGCTCTTAAAGTTGTCAATGCTCATGCGCTTAATGTAGCCCAGCTTTGTCATAGCCACAATGGTTCTTTCATTGGGAATCAGATCCTCCATGGACATGTCATACTCGTCAAATCCAATGGATGTCTTTCTGTCATCTCCGAATTTGCCGGAAATAATCAGAATTTCTTCCCGGATTACTCCCAAAAGCTTTTTCTCATCTGCCAGAATTGCTTTTAACTGTTCAATTTTTACCATCAGCTCATTGTATTCATTCTCCAGCCTGCCCCGCTCCAAACCGGTAAGAGTCCGAAGACGCATATCCACAATAGCCTGAGCCTGAGCATCACTTAACCCAAAGCGCTCCATTAACTGGAGCTTTGCATTCTGTACTGTGTCAGACCCCCGGATAATCCGGATTACTTCATCAATATGGTCCAGTGCAATTAAAAGTCCCTGTAAAATATGAGCTCGTTCTTCTGCTTTGTTTAAATCATATTTAGTACGGCGGGTTACTACATCTTCCTGATGGCTCAGATAATATTTAAGCATATCCAGAAGATTCAAAACCTTTGGTTCATTATTTACCAAAGCAAGCATAATCACCCCAAAAGTGTCCTGAAGCTGAGTATGCTTATAAAGCTGGTTTAAAATCACGCTGGCATTTACATCCCGGCGAAGCTCAATGACAATCCGCATTCCCTGCCGGTCCGATTCATCCCGCAGATCTGTAATGCCATCCACCCGTTTTTCCTTTACCAGCTCAGCAATCTTTTCAATCAGTCTGGCTTTATTGACCAGATAGGGCAGCTCTGTCACAATAATCCGGCTTTTTCCGTTGGCCATGGTCTCAATATCAGAAACAGCCCTGACTCTTATCTTCCCCCGTCCGGTCCGATATGCTTCCTCTATGCCAGCCTTTCCAAGAATGGTTGCTCCTGTGGGGAAATCCGGACCTTTTACAATCTCCAGAATCTCTTCTATGGAGGTATCCCGGTCTTCATTAATCCGGTTATCCATGATTTTCACCACAGCGGAAATCACCTCACGCAGATTATGAGGAGGAATGTTGGTGGCCATACCTACTGCAATTCCGGTTGTGCCGTTCACCAAAAGATTGGGATAGCGGGAGGGAAGCACAGTGGGTTCTTTTTCTGTCTCATCAAAGTTTGGGACAAAATCTACTGTATTTTTATTAATGTCTGCCAGCATCTCCATGGAAATCTTACTTAAACGGGCTTCTGTATAACGCATGGCGGCTGCGCCGTCCCCGTCTACAGAGCCAAAGTTTCCATGACCATCCACCAGAGGATAACGGGTAGACCATTCCTGAGCCATATTGACCAATGCACCGTAAATGGAGCTGTCTCCATGAGGATGATATTTACCCATAGTATCACCAACGATACGGGCGCATTTCCGGTGGGGCTTATCCGGTCCATTGTTCAGTTCAATCATAGAAAACAGAACCCGCCTCTGAACTGGCTTCAGTCCATCCCTTACATCCGGAAGAGCGCGGGCGGCAATCACACTCATGGCATAATCAATGTAGGACTTTTCCATGGTGGATTTCAGGTCTATATCATGCACTTTATCAAAAACATTCGGTTCCATACTTTTACCTCCGCTTTCAAACTAGATGTCCAGATTCTGTACGTATTTCGCGTTTGCTTCGATAAATTCCCGCCTTGGTTCTACCTGATCTCCCATCAGAGTGGTAAAGGTCAGGTCAAGCTCTGAAATTACATCATCATCCATATTTACCCGGAGAAGAATCCTGCGTTCCGGGTCCATGGTTGTCTCCCAAAGCTGCTCAGCATCCATCTCTCCAAGTCCTTTGTAACGCTGAATCTTATTATTGCTGTCTCTTCCCACTTCTTTTAAAATCTGGCTTAATTCTTCATCGCTGTATGCATACCAGATCTGCTTATTCTTCTCCAGCTTATAAAGAGGAGGCTGAGCCAGATATACATGTCCCTGGCGAATCAGCTCAGGCATAAAGCGATATAAAAAGGTCAGCATTAATGTGCTGATGTGAGCGCCGTCCACATCTGCATCTGTCATAATAATGATCTTGTGATAGCGCAGCTTGGAGATATCAAAATCATCATGAATCCCAGTCCCAAAGGCAGTAATCATGGCTTTAATCTCTGCGTTGGCATAAATCTTATCCAGACGTGCCTTCTCTACGTTCAAAATCTTTCCCCTGAGCGGCAGGATAGCCTGAGTATCCCTGGAACGGGCGGTTTTTGCTGAGCCTCCTGCAGAATCTCCCTCTACAATGAAAATCTCGCATTTTTCTGGGTCCTTATTGGAACAGTCTGCAAGCTTTCCAGGTAAAGTCGTTCCCTCCAAAGCTGTCTTTCTTCGGGTTAAATCTCTGGCCTTTCTTGCTGCGGCACGGGCCCGCTGAGCCATAACCGATTTCTCGCAGATTGTTTTGGCTGCATTGGGATTCTGCTCCAAAAAGTACGTAAGCTGCTCGCTGACCACATTATCCACTGCACCCCGGGCCTCGCTGTTACCCAGCTTTTGCTTTGTCTGGCCCTCGAACTGAGGTTCTTCTATCTTCACGCTGATAATGGCGGTCAGACCTTCCCGAATATCTTCCCCGCTTAAATTCTCTTCATTGTCTTTCAGAAGTTTATTTTTCCGGGCATAGTCATTCACTGTCTTTGTAAGAGCATTTTTAAAGCCAGCCAGATGAGTGCCGCCTTCAGGCGTGTTCACATTATTTACAAAGCTATAGATATTCTCTGTATAAGAATCATTGTGCTGCATTGCCACTTCCACATAAATATTATCTCTGCTTCCTTCACAATAAACTACTTTATCATAAATGGCAGTTTTGCTTTTATTCAGATAAGTGACAAATTCCTGAATTCCGCCTTCATAATGAAAGGTTTTCTCCTTTTTTTCCTCCCGTGTGTCTCTCAGAATGATCTTTAAATTTTTTGTGAGAAATGCAGTTTCCTGCAAACGAATCCGAAGAGTGTCAAAATCATACACTGTGTCTTCAAAAATCTGAGGATCCGGAAGAAAATGTACTTCTGTTCCATGCTTCTCCAGAGAACATTCTCCCACTACTTTGAGAGGATATATGACCTTTCCCCTTTCATAACGCTGCTGATAAACCTTCCCCTCCTGATAAATCTGCACCTCCAGCCATACAGAGAGAGCATTTACCACAGAAGCGCCTACTCCGTGAAGACCGCCGGACACCTTATATCCGCCGCCGCCGAATTTACCGCCAGCATGAAGAATGGTAAATACCACTTCCACCGCAGGAATACCGGCCTTTTTCTGAATCCCTACAGGAATGCCCCTTCCATTATCCAACACTGTGATGGAATTATCTTCATGAATGGTCACTTCAATCTTATCGCAAAAACCTGCCAATGCTTCATCTACGGAATTATCCACGATTTCATATACCAGGTGATGCAATCCTCTGGATGAAGTACTGCCGATATACATACCGGGACGCTTTCGAACTGCTTCCAGCCCTTCCAGAATCTGAATCTGGTCTGCTCCGTATTCTGCACTCATTCCATTTCCTCCTAGTCTGATTATAATGTCGTCACGATTCATCGGATGCCTCCGCCAGCTTTTCTTCTCTGCAAGGAGATGCTTCTTCTGATCCGTTACTATTTTCCCAAGTTACAGTTCCGCTTACTACTTTAAAAATCCGGTCAATAGGAAAACGATTATTGACAAAATCCTCCAGTCCGGTACAGGTGATCATGGTCTGAATCGGAGCAATGGCAGAGAGAAGATGATTCTGCCGTTCTCCGTCCAGCTCTGACAGCACGTCATCCAGAAGAAGCACCGGATAATCCCTGGTCAGTTTTTTCACCAGTTCAATTTCTGCAAGCTTTAAGGACAGGGCTGCTGTCCGCTGTTGTCCCTGAGAGCCAAATCTGCGAATGTCTATATCATCAATATAAAAACCAATATCATCCCGGTGGGGTCCCACAAGAGTTGTTTTCTGCTTTTTATCCGAAATCCGGCTTTTTTTGATTTCTGACTCCAGCCGTTCCCATACTGCACAGGGATCATAGACAATTCTTAAATTCTCTTTGCTTCCAGACAGTTTTCCATGAATGGGAGCAATCATTTCATTGAGACTGGTAATAAACCTATCCCGGTCCCGAATTACCTGCCTTCCGTATTCGGAAAGCTGCACATCCCATATATCTAAGGTTTCCTCATACTCAGGCTTGATTGCCAGATCCTTTAACAGTCGGTTGCGTTGCATTAAAATCCGGTTATAAGAAACCAAAGCATGAACATAGGTTCTATTTAGTTGACATAATTCTAAATCAATGAATCGCCTTCGCTCAGAAGGACCATTTTTTATCAGGTTCAAGTCCTCTGGAGAAAAAAATACTACATTTACTACACCAAACAGCTCGCTTGCCTTTCGAATGGGAATCCCGTTGATGGCTATTCCTTTTGCCTTATTTTTCTTCAAATGCATATCAATCCGGTAAGGAACGCCGTCTTTTCTAATTTTCAGTTTTATATGAGATTCTTCTTCATGGAAACGAATCATTTCTTTGTCTTTGCTGCCCCGATGGGATTTTGTGGTACAGCATACATAAAGCGCCTCCAGAATATTTGTCTTTCCCTGAGCATTATTTCCATAGAGAATGTTAGTTCCTGGGCTGAACTGCATATGTAATGCATCATAGTTACGATAATTTTTTAATTCAACAGATTCAATCATCATGGCTCTTAATCTGGACAGACTTTCCCTGATAAGTGACGATATCACCATCCCGAAGCTTCTTTCCCCGCTGCAGCTCTGTCTGATGATTGACAGAAACCCTGCCTTCCTTAATTTCATTTTTGGCATCCACTCCGGAATCGCACATTCCGGCCAGCTTTAAAAGCTGGCCCAAACGGATATATTCGTCTTTGATTTTAATTATTTCCATTATTTATCCTTTCAAACATATTAATCCAGTTAATTTAGTCCTCAGCAATAAAATTTACCGGAAGAATCAGATAAATATAATTTACCGCGTCATCTTTCAGAAAACAAGGGGATTTGGGATTGAGCATATAAATGTCAACCTCTTCATCATCAATTACCCGCAAAGCATCTAATAAAAATTTGGGGTTAAAAGCAATCATAATGTCATTTCCTGTTTTCTGAGCTTCCACATCAGCATCCATAGAGCCAAAGGAGGAGCGGATTCTCATATTGACGTTGTTTTCTTCTATTTTCAGAATAATCGGTTTTCGGTCATTGTCCCGAATCATAATCATGGCCCGGTCAATATTGTCCATAAACATCTTTTTATTGATTTTAATATGAGTCTCATAGTCATTGGACAGCATGTGGTCAATCTTAAAATATTCGCCTTCAATCAGGCGGGAAACTACCATAGTGTCATTAAACTCAAATAAAATATGATTTTTGCTAAAATAAATCAGTACATCCTTTTCATTGTCACCAGTAAGGATTTTGCTGATTTCTGAGAGGGTTTTGCCAGGAATAATCACCTTTCTGCTTTCATAATTATCTTTTAAAAGAATATTACGAATCGAAATACGGTGTCCGTCCAGGGAAACCAGTTTTAAAACATTATCTTTTACTTCCATCAATTCTCCGCCCATCATTTTGTTGCTGTCATTGGGCGCAATGGAAAATATGGTTTGCCGGATAGCTTCTTTTAAGGAAAACTGTGAAAGGCAAATATACTGGTCTTTTTCAATAAAAGGAAGGTAACTAAATTCCTGAGGGTCCCGTCCCTGGATTTTAAATAAAGCGCTGTCACACTGAATGGTTGTCACCAGCCGCTCATCCGAGACAATGGTCACTTCTGTATCACTGTCCGGCAGCTTTCTTATAATATCGGAAAAGATCTTTGCTTCCAGGGCAATGCTTCCCCGTTCCACTATAGTTCCTTCTACTTTTGTCTCAATTCCCAGTTCCATATCATTGCCAGTCAGTTTTATTTCATTGGAAGAAGCATCCATGAGAACACATTCTAAGATATTCATGGTGGTTTTGGAGGGGATTGCTTTGGATACAATGTTAATTCCATTCATCAGGGATTCTTTTTGAAATACCAGTTTCATGTTGATAAGTTCCTTTCCGTTTGATAAGCAATTTTTAGAGATATAAATAATATTAAATTCCGTCGTAATCGTAGTAGGGGCTGTGAATTTGTGTAAAAGCCTGTTTTTCCTTGAAGATCAGAATAAATCTCATGTTAAAAAGTATGTTGATAATGTTTCTTAAGGATTGTTAAATTCAGGCGGTTTTTCCACAGATTCAGGGGTAATGCAAAGGTTGTCCATGGATTGTACTGAGTTATCCACCAAAATATACACGTTATCCACAAAAAAATGTGTATAACTTTTATATAGGGAAAAGCCCCATAATTCCTGGATTTGTGGTATATTAAGGGTCATTTGGGGCTGAGTTTTTTCTTTAAGATATCCACAGTGTTCTGTAAGGTAGGTGTTTTTTCAATGTCTTTGGAAATTTTTTCAATTCCATGAATAATTGTAGTGTGATCTCTTCCTCCCATGGCCTTACCGATCTCCTGCAATGGAACGTCTGTCATACTGCGGCAAAGGTACATGGCGATTTGTCTGGGATAGACAATATCTTTACTTCGTCTCTGAGACAGAAGATCCAGGGTGGTCAGGTTATAATGTTCTGCAACTACCTGAATGATCACATCAGGAGTGATCTTTTTGGAGCCGCTGGGAGAGATGATGTCTTTTAACGCTTCCTCAGCCATAGCCAGATCAATCTCTTTGTTGCTGTTCAGCTTGGAGAAGGCGACAATTTTTGTTAAAGCGCCTTCCAGTTCACGGATATTGGATTTAATGTTAGTTGCAATGTATTTGATTACTTCATTATCAATGTTATAGCCTTCAATCTCTTCTTTTTTCCGGAGAATAGCCATACGGGTCTCATAGTCCGGGGACTGGATATCTACAGTAAGCCCCCATTCAAACCGGGAACGAAGGCGTTCTTCCAGGGTTTCAATATCCTTTGGAGGTTTATCCGAGGAAATAATAATCTGCTTTTTTGATTCGTACAAGGCATTAAAGGTGTGGAAAAATTCTTCCTGAGTACTTTCCTTTCCTATAATAAACTGAATATCGTCAATCAGCAGCACATCATTGTTGCGGTATTTTTCCCGGAACTCTGTGGTGGAGATATTATTCTTATTCCGAATTGCGTCAATCAGTTCATTGGTGAACTTTTCGGAGGTCACATATAAAATTTTGGATCTTCCGTTGTTTTTCAGGATAAAGTTGGCAATGGAGTGCATCAGGTGGGTTTTTCCCAGTCCCACACCACCGTATATAAACAGTGGATTATATATTTCACCAGGAGATTCTGCTACGGCAAGGGAAGCAGCATGAGCCAGATTATTGTTGGCTCCCACCACAAAGGAATCAAAGGTGTATTTTGGATTCAGATTTGCGTTCTGTATGGCTTCCTGGCTTATCTTATTGTTCTTCTGGCGGATCAGCTGATTGGTTCCTGTGCTTTCTTCCTGAATCTGATCCTCCACAGTGAACTCGATCTCACATTTTACTCCTGTGATTTCTTCAATGGCCACTTTGAGAAGAAAACAGTATTTCTTCTTAATATAACCAAGAAAATTGGCGTCCGGGACAATGATTCGGACAATGTTTCCTTTTTCAAAGGAATATAAGCGCAGAGGAATCAGCCAAGTGTTGAATGATACATCGGTTATATCATGTTCTTCTTTTATATAATGTAAGATATCATTCCATTTAGACTTTAGTGTCTCTATCATATGCCCGTCTCCTAATTTATTCTTTGAAAGTAAATGTGTGACATTGTTGTGGATATTTGGGTCTGTCATGTGGATACGCGAACTGACCCAATCTACATCCATTGTATACCAAAACCTAAGGTTTTTCAACGAAAATTGTGAAGAGAAAAGAAAAAATACGAATTTATCAACAAAGTTATCCACAGATTGTGGATAACTTATTCACAGTATAAACAGGTTGAGGGGGAAAAATCTTGACAAAACAGAAGAAAACCGATACTATATACAGGAAACATTATAATATGCATTGTATCCTGGCGTGACCGGGAACAGTAGCAGGAGGTAAAAAAATGAATATTGAGAGAAAAGACACCCGTTGGCTTACCAGTGTGGCACTTATGATGGCAGTTGTGGTCCTTTTGGCGAATACGCCTTTGGGAATGATACAGCTTCCTATTATTAAGGCGACAACTGTACACATTCCTGTGATTATCGGGGCAGTTCTTTTGGGTCCTGCGGCAGGGGCGATTCTTGGGGCGACTTTTGGTGTATGTTCCTTAATCAGCAATACCATGGCGCCTACCTTATTGTCCTTTGCATTTTCGCCTTTTATGAGTATGAGCGGACTTTTGGGGGCTGTGAAGGCTTTATGGATTTCCATTGGATGCCGGGTTATGATTGGAGTGGTTTCGGGCTGGTTCTGGATTTTGCTCAAAAGGTTAAATATGAATCATGGATTTGCCCTTCCTCTGACTGGCTTTATCGGCTCTATGACGAACACTGTGTTTGTTATGGGAAGCATTTATATTCTCCTTGCAGGGGATTATGCGTCTGTAAAGTCTGTGGCTGTGGATGCGGTTTGGGGACTGATTATGGCAACCATACTTACTTCTGGGATTCCGGAGGCGATTGCTGCGGCAATTATTGTGACATTTATCGGTGAGGCGTTGTTTATGGGATTCAAACGTCATACTGCCAGGAAAACGGGCGTTTTTTTGGATAAAAATGCTTGACGAAGGAGCTTGTTTTCTATATAATTGAGAAGATGTCAATTCAAATTCGTCAAATTGAGGCAGATCAGGAAAAGAGAAGTGATAGTAAGAGGAGGTGTTATATATGAAGATGACTTTCCAGCCGAAGAACAGACAGAGATCAAAGGTTCATGGCTTTCGTGCAAGAATGAGTACTCCTGGAGGAAGGAAGGTATTGGCTTCCAGAAGAGCAAAGGGAAGAGCAAAATTATCCGCATGATGAATCAAGGTCACAAGAAATTGTGGCCTTTTTTCACAGCAGCAAAGAATCCGGAGATTGTTAATGAGAAGATTTCCAAGTATTAAGAAGGGACGGGATTTCCAGGCAGTATATGGGGAGAAAAAGTCCTATGCCAATAAGGAATTGGTGATGTATGTAAAAAGGACGGGAGAGGCAGGAAGACGGATTGGAATTTCTGTCAGCAAAAGAGTAGGGAACAGTGTAGTGAGGCATCGTGTGACCCGATTGATTCGGGAGTGTTTCCGGCTGAATCAGGAACAGTTGACGACAGGGTTGGACATCATAGTGGTGGCGAGAGCTGCCGCGGCTGCATCAGATTATAAAAACATTGAGCGTGCATATCTGCACCTTTGCGGGCTGCATAACATTTTCAGAGAATCGAAGTGAGTGTGGGAAATGATTAAAAGGTGTTTGGTTCTCCTGATTCGGGGATATCAGATTTTTTTGTCTCCTCTTAAAATGAGGACTCACTGTATTTATACGCCTACGTGTTCTCAATACGCCATTGAGGCACTGGAAAAGTACGGCGTAATTAAAGGATTATGGTTGTCTGTCAGGAGGATTCTTCGGTGTCATCCATGGGCAGAAGGCGGTTATGACCCAGTTCCGTAACGTATGAGGAGGTAACAGTTTGGATTACTTAGTATTGACCAAGACCGGGGGAATGATTTTGGGGCCGGTTTCTCAGATCCTGGGATGGATTATGGATTTGCTTTTTCGATTTACCAGTTCCATGGGAATATTGAATATTGGATTGTGTATTATTTTGTTTACCCTGGTTGTAAAGGTTTTGATGTTTCCGCTTACCATTAAACAGCAGAAATCTTCAAAATTAATGTCTGTTATGCAGCCGGAGCTTCAGGCGATTCAGAATAAGTATAAGGGTAAGACGGACAATGAGTCCATGATGAAGATGAATGTGGAGACCAAAGCGGTTTATGAGAAATATGGCACTTCCATGACTGGCGGATGTCTGCAGCTTCTGATTCAGATGCCGATTCTTCTGGCTTTGTACCGGGTGATTTATAATATTCCTGCTTATGTAAGCTCTGTGAAGACTTATTTTATGCAGGTGGTATATGCAATTACAAATACTGCAGCGGCAGTTGATTTAAAAGAGGGGGCGGGAGCCGCCTTACTTCAGTTTGCCGAAGAAAATAATGTGCCGCTTGTGGGGGTTACAAAAATCGGAGATTTGACCGGAGTGGTTGGAGAAGCCCTTGGCAACAAGATGGTAGATATTCTGTATAAGCTGAATCCTGAGCAATGGACAGAGCTGGGAAGACGTTTTCCGGATGCAGCTTCTGTGATTGCGGAGAATTCTGTTGCCATTGAGAAGATGAATGAGTTTTTGGGCATTAACCTGGCAACGAATCCATGGCAGGGAATGACGCCCAATGCAGCATGGCTGATTCCGATTCTGGCAGGCTTAAGCCAGTGGTTCAGCGCAAAGCTGATGATGTCCAATCAGCCTCAGCAGGATGAGAACAGCACCAGCGCTCAGATGATGAAGCAGATGAATGTGATGATGCCTTTGATGTCTGTATTTTTCTGCTTTACTTTTCCGGCAGCGATTGGTATTTACTGGGTTGCCAGCAGTGTATTTCAGATTATTCAGCAGTTGATTGTCAATGCTTATCTGAATAAGGTTGATATGGATGAAATGATTAAGAAAAACCTGGAAAAGGCTAATGCAAAACGGGCAAAGCAGGGGCTTCCGCCTCAGAAGATTTCTCAGAATGCCACAATGAATATGAAAAATATCCAGGAAGCCAGAGAGAAGGAAGAGAAACAGAGGAATGAAAAGCTGGAAAAGACCAGACAACAGGTGAAGGAATCCAACGAGTATTATAATATGAATGCGAATCCGGATAGTCTGGCTGCCAAGGCGGCTATGGTTGCGAAATATAATGAGAAGCATAATAAGTAAGGGGGTGTAGGAGAATGGAGGATTTGATTACCATTTCTGCAAAAACATTGGATGAGGCCATTACAAAGGCATTGCTGGAATTGGAAACTACCACTGAGCATTTATATTATGAGGTTGTGCAGAAAGAGAGTTCTGGCTTTCTTGGGCTTTTTGGAGGAAAGTCCTGTATTATTCGCGCTCGTGTAATGGGAGAAGAGGAGGAGAAAGAAGCCAAAAAACAAAAGGCTGAAAAAGAAAAGGCTGAGCGTGCTGCCAGGGCAGAGGCTGAAAAGAGAGAAAAGGCGGCAAAAGAAGAAGCAGAGAAAAGGGAAAGAGAAGCAAAGGCTGAGGCTGAAAGGAAAGAAAAGCTTGCTAAGGCGGAAGCTGAAAAGAAGGAAAAGGCGGCCAGAGCGGAAGCAGAGAGAAAAGAGCGGGAAGCAAAGGCGGAAGCTATAAAGAAGGAACCAGTGGGAAAAGCTGAGTCAGAGAGAACAGAGCGCCCTGGAAAATCCGGAGATTCAGAAGGTCTGGAGAGTGCAGAGAAAGCTCAGGAAAAGACGGAAAGGTTTGGGGAGCGGTCCCATCGGAAGAACTTTGAGTCAAGAGATTTTGACAGAAAGCGGTATGGAAGACGAGATGGAGGAAGGGCTGAGAACCGGGAGAGGAGACCTGTGGAGCCAAGACAAGAACGGGAGCCTAAGGTAAGACAGGAAGTGAAGATGGACGAGGCGGTTGTTCAGCAGAAGGCCAGGGAATTTTTGGGCCAGATTTTTGGAACCATGGGAATGGAGGTTTCTGTGGAGACCTCCGTGAATCGTGAGGAAGGCGAGATGCAAGTTATGTTAACTGGAGAGGATATGGGTCTTTTGATTGGCAAGCGTGGACAGACCCTGGATTCTCTTCAATATCTGGTCAGCCTTGTGGTGAACAGAGAGACAGAAGGATATCTTCGGGTAAAACTTGATACAGAAAATTACCGGGAGAGAAGAAAGGATACACTTGAAACTCTTGCCCGGAATATTTCTTATAAGGTAAAGAGAACAAAACGACCTGTATCTCTGGAACCTATGAATCCTTATGAGAGAAGAATTATCCATTCTGCTCTTCAGAATGACCGGTATGTGGTGACGAGAAGTGAGGGAGAAGATCCTTACCGTCATGTGGTGATTTCTCTGAAAAGGGAAGGTTATGGAGGCCGGAGAGAAAGATATGGGGGAAGAAACCGGGAGGAGAGCAAAGAGGGGAAAGAAAGTTAATGGAAAGAAAATAATTTTATTTACATGATAAGGGGCAATTAGAGGGTCCGCAACAGAGAATTGGGAGAACGAGTTTGGCGATGCTCTCTGATTCTTCTCATGCGGACCTTTTTTATATTGATTTCTTAAGAAGCATTGTATTGTCTTGTGATGAATTGGAGGAAGTGTATGGGAACCGGGAGAATGACAGATACGATTGCAGCGGTGGCCACAGCTATGGGAAGCGGTGGAATTGGGATTGTGAGGATTAGCGGCAGTGAGGCGATTGCTGTGGCGGATCGGGTTTTTGAAAGTGGAAGGAAAGGGAAATGTTTATCTCAGGTAGATTCTCATACAGTGCATTATGGAGTAGTAAAAGAAAATGGGAGGATTTTGGATGAGGTTCTGGCAGTGGTGATGCGGGGACCTCACAGCTATACAGGAGAGGATACGGTTGAGATTGACTGTCATGGGGGAATGCTGGTGACAAAGCGGATTTTGGAGGCCGTTCTTCGGGCAGGGGCAGAATTGGCTGAGCCTGGGGAGTTTACGAAAAGAGCGTTTTTAAATGGCCGTATGGATTTGTCTCAGGCTGAGGCTGTGATGGATTTGATTCAGGCGAAAAATGATTATGCTATGAAAAATTCTGTAAGGCAACTTAAGGGATCTGTTTCTGAAAGGATTAAGAGTCTGAGGGAAAAGATTTTGTACCATATGGCTTATATTGAATCAGCTTTGGATGATCCTGAGCATATTTCCCTGGAAGGATATGGAGATTTGCTTCAGGAAGTTTTGGAGCCTGTGGCAAATGAGATTGAGCGGCTGATTTGTTCAGCAGATAACGGAAAAATTATGTTGGAAGGAATTCGGACAGTGATTCTTGGAAAGCCCAATGCAGGAAAATCTTCTTTGATGAATGTGCTTGTGGGAGAGGAGAGGGCTATTGTGACTGATGTGGCAGGTACGACTCGTGATGTGCTGGAGGAACAGATTCGGCTGGGAGATGTGTTTTTGAGGCTGATGGATACAGCAGGGATTCGGGAGACTGTGGATGTGGTGGAGAGAATCGGAGTGGATCGGGCCAGAGAAGCGGCAAATGAGGCGGATTTAATTCTTTATGTGGCAGATGGAGAGCGGGGCCTGGATGAAAATGATGAACAGATTATAAATTGGATGAAAGGGAGAAAAGCCATTGTTCTTTTGAATAAGGCGGATCTTACTATGAAAGTGGGGGCGGAGGAGCTGAGGAAGAAGACAGGGTGTCCTGTGGTGGTTGTTTCTGCCAGAGAGGAGACTGGAATAGAGGAATTGGAGCAGGTGGTTCAGAAAATGTTTTTGAAAGGAGATTTGAATCAAGAGGACGAGGTGCTGATTACAAGTACACGCCATAAGTCCTTATTAGAGGACTCATATCAAAGTATTCAGATGGTTTTACAAGGAATTAATCATGGAATCTCTGAGGATTTTCTGACCATTGATTTGATGGAAGCTTATGAAAAGCTGGGAAGGATTATTGGGGAGTCTGTGGGGGAAGATTTGGTTAATGAGATTTTCGGAAGATTTTGTATGGGAAAGTAGATCAGGAAAGGAGCGGGCTTTTATGCCTAATTTGGAGGAATTTTACGATATTGTGGTAGTAGGCGCTGGCCATGCAGGGTGTGAGGCAGCTTTGGCCTGCGGGCGTCTTGGCCTGGAAACAATTGTTTTTACAGTTAGTATTGACAGCATTGCTTTGATGCCATGTAATCCTAACATTGGAGGAAGCTCCAAGGGGCATCTGGTGCGGGAGCTGGATGCACTTGGGGGGGAGATGGGGAAAAATATAGATAAGACATTTATTCAGTCAAAGATGTTAAATGAATCCAAGGGACCTGCAGTTCATTCTCTTCGGGCTCAGGCAGATAAACAGGATTATAGCCGTGAGATGAGGAAAACTTTGGAAAATACAGAGCATTTGACGATTCGTCAGGCAGAGGTCTCAGAGATTGTGGTGGAGCAGGGACGGATTCAGGGAGTAAAGACAGTTTCCGGCGCTTTTTATCATGCAAAGGCTGTAGTGCTGGCAACGGGAACTTATTTGAGAGCAAGATGTATTTATGGGGATGTGAGCAATCCTACGGGACCGAATGGACTTCAGGCAGCTACTCATTTGACGGATTCCCTCATTGCAAATGGTATTGAAATGTTTCGTTTTAAGACCGGAACCCCGGCACGGGTGGATAAGAGAAGCATTGATTTTTCTAAGATGGAAGAGCAGCTTGGAGATGAAAGGGTGATTCCTTTTTCTTTTTCTACGGATTCAGATTCAGTTCAGAAGGAACAGGTCTCGTGTTGGCTGACTTATACGAATGAAAAAACCCATGAAATTATTCGGGAAAATCTGGATCGTTCCCCGCTTTTTTCAGGGGTGATTGAGGGAACAGGTCCCCGGTATTGTCCTTCCATTGAAGATAAGGTAGTAAAATTTCCGGATAAGGAAAGGCATCAGGTATTTATTGAGCCAGAGGGACTGTATACCAATGAAATGTATTTAAGCGGAATGTCCAGCTCGCTTCCAGAGGATGTTCAGTATCAGATGTATCGTACTGTGGCAGGATTGGAGAATGTGAAAATAGTGAGAAATGCCTATGCCATTGAATATGATTGTATTAACTCCAGACAGCTTTTGCCGTCATTGGAGTTCAGAGCAATTCAGGGATTGTTCAGCGGCGGGCAGTTTAATGGAAGCTCAGGATATGAGGAGGCGGCAGCTCAGGGATTTATGGCAGGGGTCAATGCAGCAATGAAGGTTATGGGAAGGGAGCCTTTTGTTTTGGACCGGTCTCAGGCTTATATTGGTGTGTTAATTGATGATCTTGTCACAAAGGAGAACCATGAGCCTTATCGTATGATGACTTCTCGTGCAGAGTATCGCTTGCTTTTGCGTCAGGATAATGCAGATTTAAGGCTGAGGAAGATTGGATATGACATGGGACTGATAAGTGAGAAGGATTATCAGCATATAATCTGGAAGGAACAGGCTATAGAGGAGGAGGTCAGACGGGTGGAGAAAACTCCTGTGGGTGCAAATGCAGTGGTTCAGGAATTTCTTGAAAAGCATGGAAGTACGCCGCTTAAGACTGGGGCAACTCTCGCAGAGTTGATGAGGCGTCCGGAATTAGATTATTTTGTTTTGAGAGAACTGGATGACAGGCGTCCGAATTTGCCGGAGGATGTAATGGAGCAGGTGAATATTCATATAAAATATGAGGGATATCTAAAGCGGCAGCAGCAGCAGGTGGCTCAGTTTAAGAAGCTGGAGAGCAGAAAATTAGATGTGAATTTTGATTATAGTGTGGTGGGAAGCTTGCGGCGAGAGGCAATTCAAAAATTAAATCTTTATAAGCCGGTTTCCATTGGACAGGCTTCTCGGATTTCTGGTGTATCGCCTGCGGATATTTCTGTGCTGCTGGTATATTTGGAGCAGAAGCGCGGGAAGTCTTAAACGGATGTAAGATGGCATAAAAACTGTGTTATGGTGCAGTCCGAATGGTGATGAAGCCGGTGAGTGCAGCCTGAACGTCGGTGCAGCCGGTGAGTGCAGCCCGAAGGTGGGTGCAGCCAGCGAGCCAGTGGAAAGATAGAAAAAGAAAACCAGGAAAATAGGAGATGGGTATGGATTTAGTTTTTAAGAAAAGGATGATTTCAGCTGTGGGAGAGCTGGGGATTTCTTTGTCAGAAGAGCAATTGAATCAGTTTTATGCTTATTTTGAGCTTTTGACAGAATGGAATAAAGTGATGAATCTTACAGCAATTACAGAACTTTCGGATGTGATTTATAAACATTTTGCAGACAGTCTTTCTTTTGTGAAGGTTGTGGAGGGACTGGAGGAGGAGAGGAAAAGTCTGATTGATGTAGGAACAGGCGCTGGATTTCCTGGGATTCCATTAAAGATTGTTTTTCCCAAACTTTCTGTGGTACTTTTGGATTCTTTGAATAAGCGAATCAGATTTTTGCAGGAGGTGATTGAACAGTTAAACTTAAAAGATATCAGTGCGGTTCATGGGAGAGCAGAGGATTTTGGAAAGCAAAAGAATTATAGGGAAGGCTTTGATTATTGCGTGTCAAGAGCAGTAGCCAATACTTCTACTTTAGCGGAATATTGTATTCCTTTTGTGAAGGTGGGAGGGATATTTGTAGCATATAAATCTGGCAGGATTGAGGAGGAACTGGAGAAGGGCAGGAGAGCAGTAGAGATTTTAGGCGGAGAGATTGAGTGCGTAAAGCAGTTTGTATTAACAGGTACAGATGCAGAGAGAGATTTGTTAGTGGTAAGAAAAAGGAAAAGGACCGATAAAAGGTATCCGAGAAAGGCAGGAATGCCAGGTAAGGAGCCAGTGGGAGAGTAGTGAGCATAAGGGATGAAAAAGGGTCCGCAAAAGAAAAAGGAGATAACATTGCCAGACATGTTCTCTCCTTTTTCTCTTTTTGCTTATCTTTGAGGCACAATTTCAATCCAATAACCGTCCGGGTCAGAGATAAAATAGATCCCCATTTTTTCATTTTCAAAACAGATTACGCCTTGGTCTTTATGCTTTTGGTGAAGATTTTCGAAATCATCTGTGACGAATGCAAGATGAAACTCGCATTCTCCCAGATTATAGGGTTCGGTACGGTCGCGAAGCCATGTCAGTTCCAAAGTGAAGTCACTGGTCTTGTCTCCTAAATAAACAAGTTTAAAAGAATCATCAGAAGCAGTCTTTTCTCGTACTGGCTCTAAATCAAGGGTATCTTTGTAAAACTTCAGGCTTTTTTCCAGATTGAGAACATTAAAGTTGAAATGGTTAAATTTGATCATAGCTTTCTTTCTCCTTTTTGATATATAAATTTAAAAATCAATCTCATCAATAAATCTATTTTCATTTAATTTTATTGGCCATTGAATTGCGTCTATGGCATAATCCATTCTTACGGAATCTGCATTTTCTAATATTTCATCCAGCCATTCTTCTCTTGAACTGACAGTTCTGTTTCTGTTTAGAAATGTGGCTTTTGTCCCTTCAAGCCATTGAAATTGGGGAAAGTAGGATAAATTCATAATGATATCTTTTGTTTTTCCAAGTTCCAGCGCATAGGGTCAACAGTTATCTCCAAGGCCGTCTCCATTATAGAGAACATCATTATAATGATTCATAAGAATCAGAGTCTTTGTTCCGCCAGATATTTTCGTGTAATCAATAATATCTAAAACAGGACTGTGTATTACCTTTGGTGATAAAAATTCGCTTTTATCGATTTCCTTCAATATATATTTTGCCCATTCATCAATCCAGGTATCTTCAAAGAAATAATCAAAAACAAAGTCAATATTATAGATATAGGATGGTCTGTTAATATCTTCAAATCGAATTTGCCCTTCATAAATATATAACATACTAGATCCTCCTGGCAAGTTTTAGTAGTACTTCAAATGAAGTATGGAGAAAAAGATCTATAAATTTATCTCCAGAGGTATTGGAAAGTCCATATTTACACCCAGTATTTTTACCAGAATAAGCACAACATATTTTATAGCAGCAAGCAGGTAAACTACCTTGATTTTGATGTTTTATTGTACCAACATTATTTCTGGAAACTTCTTGTAATAATTCTTCATAATAGCTTTCCTCAAAGTCAGGAGTAAATATTGTGTAAGGAATCCATTTGTGTTTAAACATATTGCTATTTAACATTACAAATTCCCAGGATTTGAAATGAGGGAAAAATAATATATCCATTTTTTTGTTTTCTAATACAGATTGAAAATGTGATATTTCGCTTCCAAAGGAACAAAAATCAAAAAATACCAGTATTTTTGCAGTCGGATTGATTTTACTAATTCCTTCAATTGTTGGGTTAATTTTTTCCTTTCCACCTATATCATCTAATGAATATCTTTTATTGTAATATTTTGTATCTGATCTATTTTGTGATTGCAGTTTTATTTCATCTTTTATAGAGTCATAATTACTAACAGCTATTTCAGTTCCATCTCGTAGAATACTTCCAGCAATAATGAATTTTGCATCTATTTTAATGAATAGCCGACGTATCCATTCATGTCCATATTTTGCATCTTCTGTTATGATATAATCAAAATTTGAGCGATAAGGATTACTAATGGGAAGATTATTCTTTAAATATTTCTCTCCTCTGGTAATACCGTTTTTATCAGTTTTAAGTTTTAATAGGGCGTCTGCACTATAATTAATTGCACTTATATTACTTCGGCATATGAATATGATATAGCATCCCACACATTGCCGAATTGCTTCAATTACTTCTTTCGTAATTCTAATGCGAAACTTGTCTATCATATATATCATTTTCTGGCGATTATGAGAAAGGTCGTCAATAACTCTCCTTTGGTCGTTAATCATCATGCAATCAAAACTGGGATCGGATAGTTTATATTTAATATTGTTGGTGTAATCAAACATAGAATGGACTATGGTCGATTTTCCAGTTGCTGAATCGCCCGTAATGACTGTTATTTTGTTATGAAATTCTAAGTGTAATCTGAAGTTTTTATACTTTAACTTCAGTTCCATGAATGTATCTCTCCTTTGCTGATTTTGAATTTTTCTGATTTTAAATAATGTTTCACGTGAAACATTATTCTAACCAAAATAGGTTTTAATCAATTGAAATAGTTTTTCCGGATTTTCCCATTGAGGCAGATATTTTGTTTCTGGTATATAGGATATTTCTATGGCAGGATTACACGTTTTATATTCTTCCAGTCTGGAGGAAATATCCTCGATTTCTTTTCCGCCAATCAGGCAAATACTGTTATCAATCTTTTTTAAACTGTTGGTAATATTGCATTTGGTATAATTACATTTTTGGCTTCCGTATAATGATTTGGGTGAAAAACCTGTATGGGAGGCCTCATAGCACAAGTCTATCCAGGAGGATTTGATGCAAGACTTGTTATAAAATTTCTTTGTGGCAGCATCTTGTTCTATCAATTTTTTACTGACGGCAATATAATAAAATAGAGTTCCAAGAATTGGAGTGTCCACAATTTTTTTGTAAAGTTTGGCTGTCTTTCCTGGAATGAAACAAAAGTCAGACAGTTTTAAAGGATTGATCAGCATAATGTGATTAAACAATTCAGATTCATTGGCACAGGCCATAATTGGAATGGAGGAGGATTCACCAGTAGCAATTACATTTGTACGATGACCAATCTCTGATTTAATAAAATTTGTGATCAGTTGCACATAGAGATAGTTTGTATAGGTTGTATTTACTTTTTCTGAACGTCCGCAGCCTAAAAGATCTATGGCGTAAACAGTATAATGTTCCGCTAAAAGAGGAATCATTTGATCCCATTCATAGCTGGCGGAGGTTGCAGTTAAGTCATGGATTAAAAGGAGTGGTTTGCCGGAGCCTGCTTTTTTATAATAAACATTTCCAAGGCGCCAGGAGTAACAGGAAAAATCCGGATTTGATGCCAGCAGATTTTTTTGAGTGGCATTTATTTTTATTGCTTTGTTGAGACATGCAGTTGCAAGAGCAGCATTGGTTGAGAAAAGCAGGAGAGTGAGCAGTTTGTTTCTTTTTCTCATAATAACCTCCATTTTGTGCATTACAAAGAATTACATAACTTCAATTTTGTTTGAATGAATCAATATCTTGCGACAGTCCACAAAGACCTTATATGTCTGGATTATACTAGATAAAAACAGGTATATAAACTAAGTATAATATAAAACAGACTATCTTACAATGGATAATAAAATAAAATTTTTATATATGTTTCACGTGAAACATTGGAAAAAAAAGTAACATTTATTTTGTTTACACATAGGAAAAAAAAAGAAAGTATGTTATACTGATAAAGAGTACTTTGAGGAATAATCAATTAAAAGGACAAGTTATGGGAAGAATAATAGCGATTGCAAATCAAAAGGGTGGAGTAGGGAAAACAACTACGGCAATTAATTTGTCCGCATGTTTGGCAGAGGCGGGACAAAAAGTTTTAACTGTGGATTTTGACCCTCAGGGGAATGCCACCAGTGGATTAGGATTTGAAAAAGGGTATATGAGCAAAACCGTATATGAGCTTTTGATGGGAGAGTGTAACATTGATGAATGTATTATTTCGGAGGTTCAGGAGCATCTGGACATTCTTCCTTCTGATGTAGATTTGGCAGGAGCAGAGATTGAATTGTTAGATGAACCGGAAAAAGAATCAAAGCTTCGTAAAGAACTGGAAAAGGTGGAAAAA
The DNA here is from genome assembly GCA_949948825.1 of uncultured Clostridiaceae bacterium. Taxonomy (GTDB): domain Bacteria; phylum Bacillota; class Clostridia; order Lachnospirales; family Lachnospiraceae; genus Brotaphodocola. Next base: position 14,151 of record CATLIJ010000002.1, on the reverse strand, counting down.
AATTACGATTTTATTATAGTAGATTGTCCGCCATCCCTGAATTTGCTGACAATAAATGCACTTACTGCAGCGGATACAGTTTTGGTGCCGATTCAGTGTGAATACTATGCATTGGAAGGTTTGAGCCAGATTATTCAGACTGTGGATTTGGTGAAGAAAAAATTAAATCCAAAGTTGGAATTAGAAGGGGTTGTGTTTACCATGTATGATGCCCGTACAAATCTTTCTTTGGAAGTAGTAGAGAATGTGAAGAATTATTTAAAGGGGACGGTTTATAAAACAATTATTCCGAGAAATGTCAGGCTGGCAGAGGCGCCCAGCCATGGTATGCCAATAAATCTTTATGATACACGGTCGTCAGGAGCAGAGAGTTATCGAATGCTGGCAGCGGAAGTGATTAGCAGAGGAGAGGTTTGATTATGGCAAAAGCGAAGAGGGGTTTAGGTAAAGGACTTGGTGCATTTTTTGGAGAGGAAGTAGTACAAGAAGTAACAAAAGATCAAATGGGTGATAAAAAGGATTCTTCTGAGGAAGAAAGAGAAGAAGGGACCGCTTCAGAAGATAAGGAAAATGAGCACAGTGAGTTTTTTGTAAAGCTGTCTTTAATTGAGCCTAATGGAGAACAGCCCAGAAAAGATTTCCGGGAGGAACAGCTTCAGGAGCTGGCAGATTCCATTAAAAAGTATGGTGTACTGCAGCCTTTGTTGGTTCAGAAGAAGGGGGATCTGTATGAAATTATTGCCGGAGAACGCCGCTGGAGAGCTGCAAAACTGGCGGGTATAAAAGAGGTGCCGGTAGTTATTCGTGAATATGGAAAACAGCAGGCAATTGAGATTGCATTGATTGAAAATGTTCAGAGAGAAAATTTGAATCCCATTGAAGAGGCAGTTGCTTATCAGAGATTAATGCATGAGTTTCATCTGAAGCAGGAAGAAATTGCGGAGCGGGTATGCAAAAACCGGACTACTATTACAAACAGTGTACGTCTCTTGAATTTAGCTCCGGAAGTGCAGAAGATGCTGGTGGAGGGACTGATTAGCAGCGGACATGCAAGGGCATTGCTGGCAGTTACAGACCCGGAAATGCAGTTGGCTTTGGCAGCTAAAATTGTGCAGGAGCATTTGAGCGTAAGAGAGGTTGAGAAAGCAGTAAAAGCTTTGGGAAAGGAACCAAGGGAAAAGAAAAAGGAAAAAGAGGATGAAGCTTTAGAATTGATTTTTAAAAATCTGGAAGAACGAATGAAGATGGTTGTGGGAACAAAGGTAAATATTAATCGTAAAGACCGTAGTAAGGGGAAAATTGAAATCGAATATTATTCGGAGGCAGAATTGGAGAGAATTGTTGAATTGATTGAGACCATTGGATAGCAAGGAGAGTATTGTGAATGGATGGAATCAGTATATTGGATCGCTTGCAAGTAGATCCTTTTTATATCATGCTTGGTCAGGGAATATTGACTCTGATTTTGTTAATTGTTGTGATTGTATGTATTTTTAAAATAAAAAAATTGTATCGAAGTTATGATTATTTTATGCGGGGAAAAGATGCAGAAACCCTGGAGGATATTATTATCAGCCATATTCAGGATATTCAGGAACTGAAATTTCAAGACCGTGCCAATAAGGATCAGATTCGAACAAATAATAAAAATATGAGAGCATCCTTTCAAAAATTTGGTATGGTCAGATATAATGCTTTTAAGGGCATGGGAGGAAATTTGAGTTTTGCATTTGCTTTGCTGGATTATACGAATACGGGGTTTATAATAAATTCGGTTCATAGCAGAGAGGGGTGTTACCTTTATCTGAAAGCGGTTGACCGGGGACAAACAGAGATTTTATTGGGCAGCGAGGAGAAAGAGGCGCTGGAGCAGGCGTTGGGATATAAAGAATAAGAAGATAAAGGAAATGCAAAGAATCTTTTGGTTCTGACGGGGACAGTAAAATGAGGGAGCAGAAGGATAATAGTATTCAGGAACGCCGGGAGCGTTTTGAGGAAATTTATATCCGCACATATCAAAAATTATATCATTATATTCATTTAATGAAAATGAATGATGAGGAAGAGAAAGAATTGCTAATTCTTACTTATGCAGAATTGTATGCAAATTTGGAAGAAATTTCAAGTGGTAAGAATGTGGTAGAATGGCTTCAAAACAGGGCGGATGATCTGGCAAAAAAGAGTATGGGAGTTTCTCAGGATCAAATTATGTCTTCTCGTATGGCGGCGAATTTGGGGGAGAAAAGTAAATCTGAGAATGGGAAAGCAGAAAACAAAAACGAAAATGACAAACAGATTTCCACTTTTTTGGAAATTGAGGATTATCTGAAATTAGATGAAAATACAGATTCAAACGGAAAATATTCAAAGGCCAGAAGCTTGTTTCAAAATGTATTTGCTTGTGTATTGTTTGTTGCAGCTATTTGGGTAATTGTGGCAGGGGCAGATAAAGTGAAGGAACAGATTGACATGGTGAAAAAACCGTTCCTGGAATCTATGTCCATGGAAGAAGAAAGCCGCCTGGAAGCACAAAAAAATCAAAAGAAGCATGTTAAGATTGGAAGCAAGATTGTTTATCTGTCGGAAATTGGACAGGTATTATATTCTGTTCCCTTAGATCAGACAGAATGGGCTTCGGAGGGACCGGATAATCCGGAGATTCAGGTCAGCAGTGATGGGTGGGTTTATTATCTTCCCTGTCCTGAGCGGGAGGCGTCTATTTTAGCAGATGTTTCTCCAGATTTTGTTCATACTCTATATCGAATGAAAGACAGCAAAGGAGAGATTGAAATTGTCGCCAGAGAGGTAGAGGATTTTTGTCTTTTGGAGGGAAGAATTTATACAGAAAGTTTTGATCGGATTCAGGTGATTGAAGGAAACGAAGAATTTGACAAGATGATTCCGGGAATTTATGTTTATGTGGAGGAGGGAGAAATTTATCTTAGAGATATGCTGGGACGTGATGTAAAAAAGGAAGCAGATGGAACCATACAGTATGAAGACAGGGTTTTTCATATGGACCAGGATCGGATTATCAGTGTATCTCAAAAAGAGCAGAAAAAAGGAAATGCGGTTTATCAGTTAAGAGAATCAGAAAATTCTCAGAAAGTAATTTACCGGATTACGGAAGGTATGGAGGAGGTTTTTGTTCAGGAAAAATTGGGGATTGACAGCTTTTGTATTGCAGGTGATTGGTTATATTATAGTGTATTTATCCGAACTGGCGGGTCAGGAGCGCAGTACAGCAGGATTATGCGCAAATCTTTGACGGAAGATCAGAAGCAGGAACAGGTTCATCGGGAATTTAAGGGCCGGTTGATGGATATGTATTATTGTGAGGAAAATGAGCAGATTTATGGAAATTATTTACCGAAGAGCTGGAACAGTTATTATGGTGTGATTGCTGTGATTACCTCAGACGGGAGAATGAGTTATCTGGAGGATAAAGAACTGCGGGAAGCCAAAGAGACAACGGGAAATGACCAGCTGGAATTTATTATGATGCAGGATAACCAGGTGTATTGTTATTGGAAGGATTATCAATGGGAAAGGGATAAGAACCCAGCGCTTCTTTGGAAGGATGTGATTGTAATTCCAGATGGGAGCAGGGTCAGAATGAAGGATTAAAAGGAAAGATTAAAAAGGGGCTGTGGGATACAGTCCCTTTTTGATGTACTATTCGTCAAACATAACAATTACATAGAATCCCCGGTCATTTTGGCGGATTTCTTTTACAATACCTTTTTGGGATTTGATCCGGTCACGGGCAGGAAAGCAGCCGGACATGGCAACTGCTGGTTCAATAATATAGCTGTAGGTAACTCCTTCTCGTTCGGTAATTTCAACTTCATCTCCGGTTTGTACAAGACCTTGCCGTTCCATTTTAAATTCTACTTCTCTCATAGAGGTACTCCTTTCACATTGATATAAATTATATCAAACTTTACAGGATTATTCTATGGCATTTTATTTTTATTGTTGATATAATTAGAAATCATGTGAATAAGGAAAGGTTAGATAAATTGCAGAAACAAGATTTATTAATAGAGCGATTAAAAAAATATAGTGAGTCTGGCGTATATCCATTTCATATGCCGGGACATAAAAGACAGACAGGGGGAGTCTTGGGAGAATTTCCAAATCCATTTTCCATTGATATTACAGAGATTGATGGATTTGACAATCTTCATCATCCGGAAGGAATTTTGCGGGAATCCATGGATTGGGCAGCCAGAATATATGGGTCGGATAAAAGTTATTATTTGATTAATGGAAGCAGTGGGGGAATTTTAAGTGCAATTTGTGCAAGTGTGGGATTTAATGGACGAATAATAATGGCACGGAATTGTCATAAAAGTGCATATCATGGACTTATCCTCAAAAGAATGAAAGCTTCTTATGTTTATCCACAGATATTAGAAAAATTGTGGATAAATGGCGGTATTTTGGCTGAGGATGTGGAAGAGTTACTGAGTCATTGCCCGGAGGCTGGAGCTGTATTTCTGGTTTCTCCTACTTATGAAGGAATTGTATCAAATATAGAAGAAATTGCCCGAATTGTGCATCGGAAGGGGATTCCTTTGATTGTGGATGAGGCTCATGGAGCTCATTTTGCATTTGGAGGAAATTTTCCGGCTTCTGCATTGGATTGTGGAGCGGATCTTGTGATTCAAAGTTTACATAAAACATTACCTTGTTTTACACAGACCGCAATTTTGCATGTAAAAAGCAGATATGTGGATTTGAAAAAGCTTGAGTGGTATCTCCAGGTATTTCAAAGCAGCAGTCCTTCTTATGTGTTGATGGCAGGAATCGAGCAATGTATTTTTGAAATGAAGAATAATGGAAGGGATGATTTTGAGAGATTTGGAGAAAGACTTGGGAAGCTGAGGAAAGAATTAGCCACTATGCAGGTTTTAAAGCTGTTGGAGGAATCGGCAGTGGGAACCTGCGGGGTATATGAATTAGATCCGTCAAAGATTGTGGTTTCCTGTAAAGACGCAGATTTTGGAGGGGAAAGGCTGGGAATGTGCCTTCGGGAGAAATATGGCTTGGAGGTGGAGATGTGCGGACTGGATTATGTGGTTATGATAACCACAGTTCTGGATGCACAGGAAGGATTGGACCGGCTGGAGAAGGCATTGTTGGAGATAGACAGGGGACTGGCTGAGGATTGCAGAAATGGGAAACAAGAGAAGAAGACAGAGTGTTGGATAAAGGAAAGATTAATGAAGGAGGAAGGAGAAAGAGGGAAAAGAGAAGGGGAAAGGGAAAGTTCGAAAGAAGGAGAAAGTTCGAAAGAAGGAGAAAGCCCGAAAGAAGGAGAAAGCCCGAAAGAAGGAGAAAGCCCGAAAGAAGGAGAAAGCCCGAAAGAAGGAGAAAGTTCAAAAGACAGAGAAAGCTCAAAAGAACGGAAACGGATTGAGGAAAAGAGAGAGTCAAAGGAATGGAAGAATAGAAAGGGAAAGGAAAGAAAAGAGGATGGTATGACTTTGGCAGATGCATTTGAGGCTGAATCAGAACGGGTGGCTATTTCAGAGTGTGCAGGGAGGATTTCCTGCGAATTTGTATATTTGTATCCTCCCGGGATTCCGGTTATTGTTCCGGGAGAGAGGCTGAAGGATTCTGTCCTTAAACAGATTTTGGAATATAAGAAAAACGGATTTTCAGTACAGGGAATGGAGGATCAGAAGGCGGAGTTTTTGAAGGTTTGTGCAGAATCAGAAACACCGGTTTATGATATGGATGAATAGGGAAATATCGGAATGGATAAGAGATAAGCTTGGTCAATGGGAAGAAATGGTCATCAAAGGGTGAAGGAAAAAGGAAGGGAATCAGGAATATAAAATGGGAAAAATATTCTATTTGATGGGAAAAAGCGCGTCAGGAAAGGATACGATTTATAAAAGACTGTTGGGAGAATGTCCGGGGCTTTGTCCGGTTTTGCTTTATACGACCCGGCCTATGAGGGATGGGGAGAAGCAGGGGATTGAATATTATTTTATTACAGAGAGGGAGTTAGATGAGTTTCAGAAAAAGGGGAAGGTGATTGAGAGACGGATTTATCATACAGCTGCAGGCTTGTGGAGCTATGCTACTGTAGATGATGGAAAATTCGGAAGGGGAAAAGAGGATTATCTGGCTATTGGGACATTGGAGTCATATGAGAAAATCAAGGGATATTTTGGTGATATTGTGCTGCCAATTTATATTGTCGTAGAAACTGGTGTTCGTTTGGAGCGTGCTCTTATGAGAGAGCGCCAGCAAAGAGAACCGGATTATGTGGAAATGTGCAGGAGATTTTTAGCAGATGAGGAGGATTTTTCGGAGAAAAATTTAAGGAAATCTGGAATTTTCAGAATGTTTGAAAATCAGAGTCTGGATTGCTGTGTGGAAAGTATTAAGAAAGTGATTTTGGAAAACAGAGAAATGGGATAGACAAAGAAGATATTCCTGACGGTTTGGCAGCAGGGATAAATGGAGCTGTTGGAAATGGATTTTTCTATACAGATGTTTGATTTTATGTTATACTTTTTTGTGTATGAAAGGAGTTGACATGCCGGGTTTTAAGGATATTCTTGGACATGATTCAATTAAGGGACATCTGCAGAAAGCGGTGCAGACGGGGATGGTCTCTCATGCGTATATTTTTAACGGAGAGGCGGGAATGGGAAAGAAATCTCTTGCCCGTGCGTTTGCATTGTCATTGTTATGTGAGGAGAACAGAGGGGAAGGATGTATGGCTTGTCATGCCTGTAAGCAGGTGTTAAGCGGCAATCACCCGGATCTGATTTATGTGACTCATGAAAAGCCTTCCAGTATAGGAGTGGAGGATATACGGAAGCAGATTTATGATACGATATTTATTATGCCTTACAGCAGTCCATATAAAATTTATATTGTGGATGAAGCGGAAAAGATGACAGTACAGGCTCAGAATGCGCTTTTAAAAACCATTGAGGAACCGCCTTCTTATGCAGTTTTGATTTTATTGACTACCAGTCAGGAGGCTTTTTTGCCAACCATACTTTCCCGATGTGTCCAGTTAAAGGTGAAGCCGCTGAAGGATGAGATGGTGAGAGCTTATCTGACAGAAAAGAGACAGGTAAGCGGGCCGGATGCAGATATTTATGTGGCATTTGCAAGGGGGAATCTTGGCAAGGCGATTTCTATTTCAGATTCAGAAGATTTTCAGGTTATGATTCAGGAAATTTTAAAAGTGCTGAAAAAGATTCACTGTATGGATATTTCTGAGATTCTTGATTTTATCCGTATGTTAAAAGAGGACAAGCTGGATATTGAGGAGTGTCTTGATTTTATACAAATGTGGTATCGGGATGTTCTGCTTTATAAAGTTACAAAAGATGAGAGTTTGCTGATTTTTAAGGATGAATGTAACTCTATAAGTGAGGTCAGTAATCTGGCTGCTTATGATGGTTTGGAAAGAATTTTAGATTCTATTACCAGAACACGAATGCGTCTGCATTCCAATGTGAATATGGAACTGGTTATGGAGCTGATGCTTTTGTCAATGAAAGATTTGGGAAGAAATAATCATTAAAAGGATAAGGGAGAACTGATTATATGGTGACAGTGATTGGCGTAAGGTTTCGAACTGGCGGAAAGGTCTACTATTTTGGGCCGGGAGATATGGAGATTAACAGCGGAGACCATGTGATTGTGGAGACAGCCAGAGGGATAGAATATGGATATGTGGTGCTGGGAAACCGGGAGGTAGAGGACAGCAAGGTAATTCAGCCGTTGAAATCCGTAATTCGATTGGCAACCGAGGAGGACCGGGGAAAGGAAGAAAATAACCGGAGAAAAGAAAAGGAGGCTTTTGTGATCTGTCAGGAGAAGATTCAGAAGCATGGCCTTGAGATGAAGCTGATTGATGTGGAATATACTTTTGATAACAATAAAATTTTGTTTTATTTTACTGCAGATGGCAGGATTGATTTCAGAGAGTTAGTAAAGGATCTGGCGTCTGTGTTTAAGACCAGAATTGAATTGCGTCAGGTTGGAGTGCGGGATGAGACTAAAATTGTAGGAGGTGTGGGAATCTGCGGCCGTGAACTTTGCTGCCATGCTTATTTGTCAGAGTTTATTCCAGTTTCCATCCGAATGGCAAAGGAACAAAATTTGTCTTTGAATCCTACTAAAATTTCTGGTGTGTGCGGAAGACTGATGTGCTGCCTGAAAAATGAGGAGGAGACATATGAATATCTGAACAGCAAGCTTCCCAATGTGGGAGATTTTGTCACTACAGACGATGGATTAAAGGGGGAGGTTCAGAGTGTTAATGTGCTGCGCCAGCAGGTGAAGCTTATTGTTACGGTGAATCATGATGAGAAGGAGATTCGGGAATATAAGGTAGATCAGCTTCGGTTTAAGCCGAGAAAGAGAAAGAAAAAGACAGAGGTGGAGGACGCAGAGCTTAAAAAGCTGGAGGCACTGGAGAAAAAAGAGGGGAAATCAAAGTTGGATGAGTAGTTTTCAAAGGGTTCCTGTGGAGATTGGGGAGGATGAGAGGGTGGATGATTTACAGAGAAATCATTACCAGATTATCCAAAAGAAAAAAGGGTTTTGTTTTGGCATGGATGCAGTGCTTTTGTCAGGATTTACCCAGGTGAGGGAAGGAGAATGTGTGCTGGATCTTGGATCTGGCACAGGGATTCTTCCGATTTTGCTGGAAGCCAAGACAAAGGGAAAGCATTTTACTGGCCTGGAAATTCAGGAGGCCATTGCAGAGATGGCGGAGAGAAGTGTACGGCTCAATGGGCTGGAGGAACGGGTGAGGATTGTACAGGGAGATATTAAGGAAGCCAGCCGGATATTCGGCAGGGCTTCTTTTGACGTTGTTACATCAAATCCTCCTTATATGGTGAATCAGCATGGGATGAAAAATCCCAATCTGGTAAAGGCAATTTCCCGCCATGAGATTCTTTGTACCTGGGAGGATGTGGTGAGGGAAACAGGGCTTGTTTTGAGGACAGGAGGAAGATTTTATCTTGTACATCGCCCAAGACGTCTGGCAGAGATTATCTGTGTTTTGAAAAAGTATAATCTGGAGCCAAAAAGAATGAAAATGGTCCATCCATTTGTGGATAAGGATGCGAATATGGTATTGATTGAGGCCGTGAAGGGAGGAGGAGCCATGATGGAGGTGGAAGCTCCTATTGTGGTATTTCAGGAGCCTGGAGTGTACTCAGAGGAAATTTGTACGGTATATGGTTATTAAGCAGTTGGGGACAATACAGAGAGTGATTGTGGATGGAGGGCAGGAGGATTGTGGATAAAGCGTTAGGAAAATTATATTTGTGTGCAACGCCCATTGGTAATCTGGAGGATATTACGTTTCGGGTTGTGAATACATTGAAAAAGGTGGATTTGATTGCAGCGGAGGATACCAGAAACAGTATGAAGCTTCTGAATTATTTTGAAATTCATACTCCCATGACCAGTTACCATAAGTTTAATAAGAAGGATAAGGGAAAATATCTGGTGGACCAAATGTTAAAGGGAAGGAAGGTTGCTCTGGTGACAGATGCAGGCACGCCGGGAATTTCTGATCCAGGAGAGGAGCTGGTGAGAGAGTGTTATGAAGTTGGAATTGAGGTGACTTCTCTGCCGGGAGCTGCTGCATGTGTGACTGCCTTGACTCTTTCTGGTCTTGGTACCAGAAGATTTTGTTTTGAGGCTTTTTTGCCAGTGGATAAGAAGGAGCGGCAGTGGATTATAAGGGAGCTTCAGGAGGAGACAAGAACCATTGTTTTATATGAAGCGCCTCATCATATGATTAAGACTCTTGAGGAGCTGGGGCAGGCATTGGGGGAGGACAGAAGGATTACTATATGCAGAGAGCTTACGAAAAAGCATGAGGAGGTGTTTGTTACCAATTTTCGGGAGGCCCTAGAACGGTATCAAAAGGAGGAACCAAAGGGGGAGTGTGTGATTGTAATTGAGGGAAGAAGGATTGCGGATCTAAAGAGGGAGCAGGAGAAATCCTGGGAGGAGCTTTCTTTGGAGGAGCATATGGAAATGTATCTTGGCCAGGGGATGGGGAAAAAGGAGGCTATGAAGCAGGTGGCTAAGGATAGGGGGATTGGAAAGAGGGAGGTTTATCAGGGGTTGCTGGGGGGAGAGAGTTGAAACAAAAGCTCAGTAACAGATATTTTTAACACTTGTAGAAAGGTTATTGTTATGATAGAATAAATTAACGAGCTTGCAGACAACATGATATATTCCTTTTAACATAATATGCAAAAAGAGAAAAATCAATTATTTTTAAAGAACTGGGGGGATGCGAAATGGAAGTCTTAATCAAAATAATTGCAGCAGTGATAAATGCGGTGTGTCTGCTTATAACATTGGTATATCCATGTGAGGCAACCATGTTTTCGCTGTTGCCTGTAATTGTAACATCAAGTACTTGGATCGTGGATTCGGTACGGAAAAGAGAAATGCAGCTAACCAAATATACTATTATTTTAGTGACAATTGCAGGGATAGCTGGTGGTATATGCTTTTTTCTTGGATTGACAAGTAATATTGTCCAAAATGGGAGTATTACATATCTGTATGATATTGTATTTAATTCATCGGTAGCTTTTTTGGGTGAGCAATCATTTGATTATTTTATTTTTGCGTGTGGTATTTGTGTTGTTTTCGGGGGGATAACGATACCTGAAATCTGTGCATATTATAAGAAGAGCAAGAATAGATTGCATGAAAATAATAGGCATCATTTGTCGTTTGATGATATTGTAGAAAGTTGTATAGAGGTAAAGTGAGGTGTAAATGATGAGGATAGCTCTTATTATATTAATAATTGCTGTATTTTACATCATAGGGCATTTATATGTAAAAGAAGGCATTGGGAATAATAATTTAAATAATAATAGTGAGGAACAGGAATATGTAAAAAGGAACAGGCAGTTGTATGGGGTTTCTAATAGAGGCACTTCATTAAATAACAAAAAAATTTTTAAGATCGATGTTACAAAAATAGGAATGTGAGAGTGTTGAAATGACATCGGAAAAATTTATTGAATTTTGGAATGTTTGGAGTGAAAATTGGTACACACTTACTTTTTTTGATGGACAAATTGAGAGGAAGATAGGCTCAATTTGTACTATAAAAATGGGAGCGGCTGAACAGATTCACAAAACCTATGAAGCGATTAAATGTATTGTAAAGGATTCATATTTTAAAGAAACACAAAAAAAGTTAAGCAGGTATAAACGTGCATCGGTTTTGACTTATGCAATTATTAAATCTGAGCCTCTTAATTACAATTATAATATGAAAAAGAAATATGATATATATTATCTTAAACAGAGACTGGCCTTTTTTATGGCAATTGGGTCCATTCTGCAGGATTACAAAGAAGAAGATATTGCCAGTATAGAACAGCCAATTTTTTATTTTAAAGAATTAGGAATAACAGAATTGTATGAAGGAGATGATGATTTTTTAATGAGTGTATATAAGGATTTATTTTTTTCCGAGATATATCATAATTTTAATGTACTCTCTATGGCAAATTTATATGGACTTCTTGTGGAAAGAGCATCAAAGCTACCGTTATTCACGCCTATTGATAATGAAAAGAGCATAGCTACCCAATAAAAAGAGCTTATCTTTGCGATAGGCCCTTTTTTTGAAATAGGAATTAAGTATTTTATTGTATAATAATCATTAAAATTCTTTTCGTTTCATTATCCGTAAGGACAATATATAGGATATTGCAAAAATAGAAATACAAATGATACATAATAGGATTATGGTTCTTCCGGTATGATGCATCATCCTGTTTATCAGGTTGTGCAGGAGATGAGTGTTCAGTCCGACTCTGATGGCAGTGAAAATGGTCAGAAATATGGCCCCCAGTATTCCAAAGAAAATAATGTGTCCTTTTTCCTGTCCGTATTTCAGGTGAATGGGTATGGCAATGGACAGAGAAACAATGGATAATATCAGGTAAATGGGGTCTGCATATAACAAGATGACATTTTCTTTTAAGCTGGTTTGTATGGTTAAAAAGATCAGGCGGAGCAAAATGGATACAAGCCAGGAGCTGATGGATAAAAACAGGGAAAATATATATTTTTCTGTTACATAGGTTTTGCGGGTTATGGGAAGGGAAAGTAAAAATGGCATTCCATTATCATAGCTGTCGTAGCTGAGGGTATTAAGCGCAAACATGGAAAAGACAAATGTCATATAGCTTGCAATAAAACCTGAGCTGCCAGACTCAAAAAACAGAAATATATTTGCCATTATAAATATAATAAAGAGAAATTTGCCCTGGTTTTTCAGTAATTTAAAGTCTTTGATCAACAGTCCTTTCATATGGATTCTCCCTTAATCATCATTAAAATCATTTCATCAATGGTGCATTTTTCTATGGACAGTTCAGGTGCATTTTCCTGATAATATTGTTTTTGACTGGTTAGCAGACTGTATCCATAGGATTCCTTCTTTTTCTGAATCAGATAGGTTTGGTCTAGGGTTTTGTATTGTTCTTCTGTGACTTTTAAGATTCCGTAACAGTCCAGGAGAGTGTGAGTCTCTTCATATAGAAGTATTTGTCCCTGATGAATCAAATAAATATCATCGCAAAGTTCTTCCAGATCGCTGGATATGTGGGAACTGATTAATACAGAGCGGTCTCCCGGGAGCATATATTCCCGGAGGATATCCAGTATTTCCTGCCGTGCCAGCACGTCCAGACCTGCGGTAGGCTTATCCAGAATCAATAGCCTTGCATTGTGTGAGACAGCTGTGAGAATTTTTAATTTTGCCTTCATTCCGGTTGAAAATTCTTTGATTTTTTTGTTGAGAGGAAGGTTAAATTGCATGCAGTTGTTTACAAATTGTTCTTTATTAAATTCCGGGTAAAGAGGAGTGATCATGGAAATCACATCCTGAATGGTCAGATAACCGCTGAAGTTGGAATCTGACAAAGCAACTCCAATCAAGGCCCGGTCTTTGGAAGTCAGTCTTTCGGCTGGCTTATTAAAAATATGAATGTCTCCTTTGTCTAAATGAATCAGCCCTAAAATAGCTTTGAAGGTGGTGGTCTTACCGGCTCCGTTGGGTCCGATTAGCGCAGTGATGCGGTTTTCGGGCACTTTGAGAGAGCATTTTAAGTGGAATTGGGGATATTGTTTTTCTATATTATTTAGTTTCAGCATCAGGAATCCTCCAGTATAATATGAAAAAGTTCATCAATTTCTTTGTGATTCATACCGCAGCTTTTGGCTTTGCGGATTGTATGTTCAAATTCGTTTTCAATTTCTTTTCTTTTTTCTTCCATCATTTGTTCCGGGCCTGTACTGGCAATAAAGCTCCCTTTTCCATGGATTGTGATGATAAATCCTTCTTGTTCTAAAGTGTCATAGGATTTCTTTACTGTCAGGGCGCTGACCCGTAGTTCTTTGGCAAGGGTGCGGACCGAAGGCAGGTTGGCTCCCTCTTTCAGATCTCCTTTTAAGATTTTTTCCTTTATTTGTCCTGAGATCTGTTCATAAATGGGCTGCATGGAAGAGTGGTTGATGATTAAATCCATGGGCATCTCCTTTCTTGTAAACAGTATATAACAGTTTATTACTGTTGTCAACTGTTATATACTGTTAAGTGAAAATATATTGTAAAGATTATTTTATTTTTGTGATTAAGGGAATGAAAATCTGTTGACAAATCTGGTGGAAGGGTTTATGATTTATAACATACTAAAATAATATGAATTAAGATAAAACCAGTAGGAAATAAGCATCGGAGAAAGAATATCACAAGGAATCGGAGGAAAGAAGGGACTAAATTATGAGCAAAATTTACACTTCGGCAGAGCAGTTAATCGGAAGGACGCCTTTGCTGGAAATGACCCATCTGGAGAAGGAATATAGGCTGAAGGCACGTGTGTTGGCAAAGCTGGAATATCTGAATCCTGCCGGGTCAGTGAAGGATAGGGTGGCTAAGGCCATGGTGGAGGATGCGGAGGCGAGGGGGATTTTAAAGCAGGGATCTGTGATTATTGAACCCACTTCTGGAAATACGGGGATTGGGCTGGCTTTGATGGCAGCAGCAAGAGGATACCGGATTATTATTGTGATGCCGGAGACTATGAGTGTGGAGAGGCGTCAGCT
>CATLIJ010000001.1 GCA_949948825.1 uncultured Clostridiaceae bacterium | reverse complement strand
TTGCCAATCAAACGAATCCATAGCCCAAAACACAAAACTAAGGGACATGGACACTGTCTTGCCCGAACGGATTGCACCGTCTGCAATAATCCCCTCATAGTCTTTTACCGGACTTCCGTCCATCCACCAGTTCAGGACCTGCCGCTGTTTCCTGGAAAATGGCTTAAACTTAAATATCGGACGCCTTTTCATCCTTAACGCCATCTTCCCATCCCTCCCAATCTGCATCTACGGAACCTTTTAAGGCATCCAGGAAGCCGTCATCCTGTTCCTCTTCTTCCCCAACCTCACCGTTGGCTCTGACCGCCATCTCCAGGCGCCGGGTCTCCAGACGGATCTGTTCGTCGTCAAATCCAAATTTATGCAAAAATTCTATGGCACGCTGCTTTCTGGCCTGTACACGGGTTATGGCCTCTTCAATCGCCTGGATTTGTCCCAGCTTCCCTTCATATTTCTTTTTCGTCCCCTCCTCTCCCGTCTCAATGCTTACCAGGGTCAGCCCTTCTTCCCCCATGTACCCTTCGGACTGCTTTATAGCCTCAATCCGTTTCAGCATACGACGCTCCCGGACAGAGGAAAATCCGATCTCCTGCAAGAGAAGGCGCTGCTTATCCTTTGGAGTGCTTTCAATCAACCTCTTTTCCTCTTCATCCAGACAATCAAAAAGGAGAGTCTCGAACTCTCCCGTCTTAACTGCTTTCTTATTTCCTGGCGGCCCGCCAGAACTGTTTTTGTTTCCTGGCTGCGCACCACGTTTCCGCTTCACTTTCGTTCCCTTTTGCGAACGCTCGCTTTTTGCATTCGAGCGTTCGCCCCATTTGTGCGTGCATTTCCAGCGGCGGACCGTACCCTCTGGCAAATCAAGCTGCTTCGCAATATTAATTAATTTTTCACCAGCAAGATACATTTCCCTTGCCTGGTCTATTCTCGGGTCCGGCGCCCTGGCCATGCTTACTCACCCCCTGTTGGTCGGTTTTTTATGAGAGAAAAAAGAATTGAATTAACACTACACTATGTTCCTTTTTTTATTTTATCCTTCAGATTTTTTACCTTTGTGGCATCCAATGGAGACGCCACCTCCTTTTGGGGTTCAATTTTTTCCTCCAAAAACAAACGTATAAAAATACTAACAAATCTATAAGAACTAAGCATAAAATAAAACAGCATCCAAATCCATAATAAAATCATTATCTGCTTAAACCATTCGCTAAAAATATCAAAGAAAAATAACATACACGATACAAAAATTGTTGACAATCCGCTAACAATTATCATTCGTAGATTAAACGAAAACGCTTTTTTATCAATATTTGAAGTAAAATACTTTATTAACGCAAATTCATTCTTTGATGTTATCAATATTGGCAACAAAAACCCGAAAATACCTATAATAATAGAAACAAAGTTAATTGTCGATTCTAACATTGCAGAAAAATTCTGGCTATCCGTAATATATTTAAAATTAAGTATTTTTGTCTGTGTAAGGTAATAAACAGTCATATATAAAAAACAAGCTCCAGTAGGTATCACTAAAGAGTAGCATTCCCTCCAAATATCAATAAACTTTCTTCTTTCCTTCAACTTGGATCACTCCCTTAAAATATTCAAAATTTTTGCTCTACTCTGTTCATCATACTGTTTTGCCATTCTTTCTGCCATATCTGTAAAAGCTAATTCCCCCCTTGACGGAACTGTGAAATATATTATATCATGAACCAAATTATCAAACAAATCAAAAATTTCCGCTTTCTGGTCATCCGTATATTTTATTTTAGCTGTACTTATATTTTCCCGATTTCTTGGATCCCTAATATCTAAAATAGCTTCCTGTATTGTTTCAGCATTCAATTCTTCTCCTTTAGCTCGCCCCAAACCTATTTCTAAATGAGCAGTTAGGCACTCAAGATCGTTACATGCATCAATAACTTTCTCAAACGCTTTTGATTTATATGCCTTAAAATTTCGGATATTTGCAAACCTCACATCCAATTTTAAAAATGCCCCGTCTCGACCGCTATCTTTAAACTCATCATTTATTGGCCGAAAATAGCATAAATCATCCGAACTGTTAAACGAATTAACATAGCTTTCAATTGCCGAAACGCCATACCCACCTCTGTTCCTCTGTATCATAGCCACATTTACCCTGGGGTCATATAAAACAACAGTACTTCTTCCTATATATTCATCATCTTCTAAATCAATATGTTGGGCCCTTTCATTTTCTCTAACTATATATGTGTTACTTATTTCTTCCATTCTCATAAAATTCAGAACATAAAATTCATCATTTAGCACCATATCAATTTTTTCTAGGCGTCCTTTGATTCCGCCAATTTCTTTAATTCGACTATCTAACGCATCAGCCTCGTCTAATATTTTATTAAGCCACTTCTGAAAATCATACTTAAATTCCGTTTTTGTTTTATCATTCAAACAACACACTTCAAAATACTGAAATTCAATAGCAACCGTTTTTGCCATGTAACCCACTCTCCAATCCGACATTTTTTTACATTATAGCACATGCCGTACTGGAAAATCTTGCCAAATATACCAAGCAAGTTTTGTCTATTATGTTATGCGGTAACTAAACTCTCTATTCCTTATTCTATTATAGAACATATGTTCTCATTTGTAAAGTACCAATCAACTATGAATACTTTTTTTACAATCAAAAGACGCCCTATTGCTAAGGCGCCTTATACCTGGAATGTCTGGATGGAGAGTCCGAAACCAGGTTGTTGACAGTCTTTGGCTTGGAGATACTGTCAGTTCCAAATCAGCCGTCTGGCTATGGCACCAAACGGCCGTAAAGGGGGATTTTCGAAGAAATATGAAAGGCTGCTATTCGCTTCCAATATGTCCAGTCTAAAGCATATCACATTTTCTCCCGACATGACCCGACATTTTCAAAAAATCTCTGATTTCTTCTCCAGCTGTTATCCTCTGTATACTTAATCCTCCTGTTTGGAAACATACTATTCATCCGGTGAACTACCTGCACCCACGTGAGTCCATCAATATAATACAACCGAAACATAATCCGCAGCTCCGACTTTGGTATGCTCTGTATGTACTCTTCTGCCTGACAGGCCAGTTCTAAAAGCTCCGCCTCCTTTTCCTCCAAGAGCCGCAGGTACCGGTCCCGAAGCCGCTGCTTTCTCTCATACATAGGTTCCGGAATGCCCGTAATTTTAATCGGGCCTATTGTGCCGTCTCTTCTAGTCCCTTTTACCGTATCCGATACAATCGGCGGATTCTCTAAGAACTTGTCCAGCTTTTTTATCCGGGTCCGCAAATCCTTAATCTCTTTCTTCATGCTGCAATATTGAGCCAGTATACTCTGATTCACTAAATCCCTCCTAGATCCAGTTCTTTACTTTCTCCATCCACGTCTACGTCCAAAACACTCCATGGTTTCGCAAGGATAATATTTTCGATAGCTGCCGCGGCCAAATCAAACGCCTCCGATATGTCGTCAAATGTTTCTCCTTCTTCCGGTATGGACGTCTTCCTTTTGATTATCTCCAATGCTCTTTTATAATCCATTTCCCTATTCCTCCTCTTTATGAATCGAAATTATCCAAGAATCCCAATTTGCTTAAAGCCAAAAGTGCATTCATGTAGTCAGCCACATACATAAGCGGCAAACTGCACTGCTCAACATCCAGCCGGGACTGCAGTAATTTTTCGATAACCTCTCTTTGGTCATCCCGCAAATCAAGTGCCAAATACTCCCGCTCTAATGACTCATCATTTTTCAGCAAACGTTTAAAATCGTCATTATCCGCAACGTATTCCACAAATGCCTTGTGGGAGAGCTCAGATAACATTCTTGTGATAAGCCCAATCAATTCTTTTTTCATGCCAATTCTCCTTTTCTCCTGAAATTCCATTCCACGAATCCACATAGCAGGTAAAACGATATCCATGTAAAAAATCCGCTCCGCCACAGCTCCAGGGAGACATGCTGTAAACAGCCAGTTCCAATAACTCTTTTGGAATTTGCTTTAACAAAACTTCTCTGGCGCATAGCTGTAAGCCTTTTGGTTTATCCGTACACTGCAAAAACTGGATTACTCGATTGCAGTAAAGGACATTGAGTCCACCTTCGCCGTACAGGCTCCCGGCTTCCGTTTCCCGAATAAACCGATCCTGTTTTGACGGCCACACATCCCTCCCAATACAATACCGCATTATCCTCCAGCCTGTTTTCTCATGGCAGACGGAAATATCTAATTTGTCCACATTCCAATCAGCCTCTAAAACCTCCTGTATTGTCATCTGCACTCTCCTCTGCTAAATCCGATCTATCTCAGACATTGCACCATCCAGATATTTTCTCGCTTCTCCCAACATTTTTAAGTTCCTTTGCATCTCGAATTGGCGCTCCGGTCCCCCTGGAGAACTCTCAAAATCTTCCTGCTCTTCGGCTGCCAGCATCTGCAAAATCCAATCTGCTTTAACCACAATCCCACGAGCTATCACCAGATTCCACCGCATATATTTAGTCACTGCTTCTCCTTCCTGTATACTTTAAATAGGTCAAGAGATTGACACAAAAAAATACCTCAAGTAAATTTAGATTATTACTGACCAGCCAGTTGGTAAAAATCTAAAGAATACAAGAGGTATCTAAAATGAATATTAAAGGGACAAAGAAGAAAAATCAAGTAGTAACAGCAAATATTTTTGAACAGCAGGAGCTTTTGAAGAAAGCGGAGGTGATCAGAGAAAGCCTTACGGCTTCAACCTGGCATGAGCTGGAAACCAAGAGTAAGTTTGATAAAAATAAAAATCTCTCCTTTATCAGTGATGACATGCTTATCTTAGGATGCGATGTAGGCAGTGAAACACACTATATGAGAGCAATTGATACCAGGGGAAGGGAACTCAGTAAGTCCGCATTTCCATTTAACAATGATTCAGAGGGATTCCAGAGTGCAAAGGAGTGGGCAGTGAAAATAGCTGCTGAACATAACAAGAGCCAGATCGTACTGGGCTTAAAGCCGACAGGCCATTACTGGTTCTGCCTTGCGACATGGATGATATCAAACGGAATCAGTGTTGTACAGGTAAACCCTTACGCTGTGAAGCAGACAAAGGAGGTTGAAGATAACAGCCAGCGGAAGGATGACACGAAAGATCCGAAACTTATAGCAAATCTTGTC
The DNA here is from genome assembly GCA_949948825.1 of uncultured Clostridiaceae bacterium. Classification (GTDB taxonomy): domain Bacteria; phylum Bacillota; class Clostridia; order Lachnospirales; family Lachnospiraceae; genus Brotaphodocola. Next base: position 45,599 of record CATLIJ010000001.1, on the reverse strand, counting down.
AAGGATGGTAACTTTGGGATGCCATACCTTCCGGAAAAACTCTATGCGGAACTTCGCCGACTGTCGATGTTCAGGGACCAGCTGAATGAGGACAGGATCCGTTCGATCAACCGACTGCACAGGGAGATGAAGATTTATCTCCCGGAGTATAAAGAGACGCTGGGAAAAGCCGATGGCGCATTCAGTCTGGAACTGCTGAAAGAGGCGCCATTCCCGGATGATCTGATATCTCTGGGTGAAGATGGAATAAGACAGATCTGGCATGAAGCTAAGCTCAGAGGACGTGGCTACAGCAGAGCCGGAGAAATCTTGCGGTATACGAAAACAAGTGTTGGGATTCGGGATGGGGCCGCTGCGGGCAAGACAGCTGTAAAGTGGTTTGTTCAGAGAATCCTGGAACTGGATGCAGATCTTACCGTCCTGGAGAATCAGATCAACCAGAAATGCCAGGAAATACCGCATAGCGGTAACATTCTGAAGATATCAGGAATCGGAGAAAATACACTTTCCGGCATCCTTGCAGAGCTGGGAGACATTTTGAGATTTGATGATGTGAAGGAAATACAAAAATTAAGCGGATTAGGTCTTGTAGCGTGCAGCTCGGGAAAGCATAAAGGAGAAACCAGGATCAGTCACAGAGGACGAAAAAGGCTCAGATACAGGTTATTCCAGGCGGCAAAGTCAGCGGTGGCCCATGCGGAAGAATTCAAAGAACTTCATATGTACTATACGACACGGGCAGATAATCCGCTGAAAAAGATGCAGTCATTAATTGTTATAGCCTGCAAGCTTCTGAGAATCATCTACACGATTCTGAAGAATGAAACAGTCTATGATCCGAAGAAGATGCTGATGGACATCAAGCGTCCGGAAAAGAAGGAAGCAGCTGCAGCGTAAGACATTTTTATAGCATTATTGATTCCAGAGCCTTGCCGGGTTCCGGATGATTCCGAAATCGGGCAGGGTTCTGGAAAGAAACCCGATAACGATGGAGTGCAGCAGCACTGCATCATCATAAAGACCAGCAAAGTGAGGCAGGGCAAGCGTCCACGGGATATCCGTACCCTGCGGAACGGGTGTGTCAATAAGATCAGGATAGAAACAAGAGCTGTAGCCGACAGTAGTTCTCTCCGTAGGGCATGGACCCTGTTAGAAAGCTTAGCGGGCACTCGGTGCATGAACAGGTGGGACGAAGGAAGTTGGTACGCGATACCATTAGACACGGAAGGTTCACCATCATAGTTAACAGAGGATTTATAGCCTTTATAAAGCGAAACAATAGGACGCTTTATAAACGATACCCTTATTTAACTATTCAGTACAAGATACAATGACTGTCATGCACTTTTAGTTCTTGTTTAAGAGGTAACTATTTAAAGAAAAAAGCCTAAAAATCAGTAATTTAGGGCTTGACATTATAGAAAGGAAAACCAAATGTCAAAAGAAGAAATCTCTCTGGAACTTGTCAAATTAGCACTCCCTGGTACAATTAAGCAAGCTAACCTTAAACAAAATTATGATATCCCTCAAATCACAATAGATTTGTACAACCAAATTTTTTCTAATATCCAGGTGTCAGAACAGAATAAATAGCAATCATTTGTTCTGATAATTTTGATAATTCCGTAGATGTACAATTTTCTGACTGCTCTACAAGTAGCCGCAACTGCTTGTGGAGCAGTTCTCTTTCCTCCCGAAAAACAGCATTCATATCATTTTCGCCCGTTCTCTTTCACCTCCTTCCTAAGCCCCTTTGTCTGACGCAACTCCAGACATTCCCTGAAGAAGATAGTCTATGTTTGTGTTGAATAACCAAGACAGCATCACGAGTTTTGTAATTGGCATATCTGTCTCTTCATTAATCCAATTATAATAGGTCCTGATGGTAACTCCTAGCTTTTTGGCAAGCTCCTCTTTTGTTAGCCCATTACGCGCCCTTTCAGTTTCGATACTACTGAGCATTTTTCGCTTCTTTTCTGTTCATTTTGAGCTTTTATAAGTGTAGTATAATCCTGTTTTGAGCTTTTATCAATAGTATTTTGATTTTTTTTGCTCATTTTGAGCTTTTTGGTGTTGACATTATGAAAAATATTACATATAATGGGCTTAAAGGAGGTACTTGCATGACTTTTGGAAATAGAATATCTCAACTTAGAGAAGAGCAAGGGTTTCATACCCGTAAGAGCTTCGCTGAAAAAATCGGAATACCAGAAACTACATTGAGAAATTATGAAACAGATGTAAGAGAACCTGGGCATACATTTTTAAAGCAGATGTCTGATTTTTTTAAAGTGTCCACAGATTATTTATTAGGAATAACAGAAGAAAAAGAAAGGTGTTCCACACACCAATTAAAGTCTTCCGAATTTGAGCATATTAACAAATACCGCTGCCTCGACCCCCATGGCAAAGACATGGTTGATACAGTTCTTGACAAGGAACACGACCGCTGCCAAATGGTCAATCAGAAACAAAAGTCTATCCCTGTGGTTGAAGAATCCCCCCCTGATTATTTAGTTCTCAATGCAGCCCACGCTGACGGCTATGTAAATGCCCCAGAAGAACTGAAACAAATGGAAGAAGACATTATGGATGACGAAAATTTTTAAAATATGAACGGATCGTTTATTCGTCTGATAATGATAATACATTATTCTTTATGGAAAGAGAGGATATTTTATGTCAGCATTACAAAAAGCTATGGATTTATTACAGACGATACCCGAAAACAGGCTTGAATCCGTATGTACCTTCATGCAGTTCATTAAATTTCAAGAAGATAGACAACAAACTCTTGAAAACAAACCAGGGAAAACTTCTGCATTCGGTATTGCCCATAAATATGCCAACCCAGCATTAATATCTTTGGAAAAGGAGGCATTCGCCGATGCAATGGTCGAAAAACATGCGATTGATTGATGCCAATGTCATATTGCGGTATCTGCTCAATGACAGTCTGGAAATGTCATCAAAGGCTAGAGAGCTTGTTTCTTCTGGCAACGTGTATACAAAGCCAGAAATCATTGCCGAAGTCATTTATGTATTAAAAAGAGTTTATCAAATTGACAAAAACAGCATACGGGCATTTATATATTCCATGCTTGATGATATTTCCTGTGCTGAAGAAAAATGTGTCAGAGTGGCCATAGATATATATTCATCAATTTCCCTTGACTTTGTAGACTGTCTGCTGATTGCATATCATAAGATTAACAAAGAAAATGTGTTTAGCTTTGACAAAAAACTTAATAAGCATTTAGATTGATACAGACAAGAACACCAAAAACACTCTACTCCCACATTCCACATTGACGCCGAAGTGCAAAGATACCGAGATCGTTATCAAAGAGTAGTTTGAACTAACAATAGAAAGGGCCTTAATGTTCCAGAACCAAAAGGCCACCTTATGTATGCCTGATCTGAGGAGTGATACTATTTGAGCTACGAAGATTTATTGATAGAAGCAGACAGGGCAGGATTAATCGTAAAAGAGAAAAATTTACCGATATGCAAAGGCCGGATTAAAGGAAAACGGATCGCTATACGACGGAACATTCCCACTTTAGCTGAAAAAGCGTGTGTATTGGCAGAGGAAATTGACCACTACCACACAGCAGCAGGCAATATTCTTGATCAATCAAATACGGCAAACCGGAAGCAGGAACGCGCAGGTAAGATTTGGGCCTACGATAAACAAATTGGGCTATCTGGTATTATCCAAGGATACCACGCGAAATGTCAGAATAATTATGAACTTGCGGAATATTTAGGGGTTACAGAATCCTTTTTACAGGATGCCTTAGACTACTACCGTGAGAAATATGGAACATATACGGAAATAGACGGATATGCAATCCAATTTGAACCTCATTTAATAGTAACAGAAAAACGCAAAAAGGAAGATTCATATGCCATTAGTAAAAATGGACCATTATACAATCGAGGATATTTGTTCCCTTCCGGATAGCCAGAGAGCTGAACTGATTGGCGGCCAAATTTACAACATGGCTCCACCAACCATGGTTCATGTGAGGTATTTGTAGCCCCCCTTGCAGTGTTTTTTAATAAAGATAGCAGGAATTATGTTGAACCAGACATTTGAAAATGATTTAAAAACTAGAAGGGAGCCTGCCTCATGAGATGTACAAGTTGTAAAAGCGGGACAATGGCAGAAGATAAGGCAACATATTTTGCCCAACTAAAGAATTGTTATGTAATTATAGAAAATGTTCCTTGCTTAAAATGTGATCAATGTGGAGACGTGGTATTTAGGGGGTCTGTTGTTGAAAAAATTGATGATATTTTAGATGGTTTGGAAAAAATTGTAAGCAAAATCTCAATTATTGATTATTCAAAGGTTGCATAGCTGCAATATGATATCATAAAGAAGCCTTTCCAGATACCACTGTTGATAACAGAGAAGTGAAACTTATTGGAAAAGTACTAGGGAAGGCAGGAGGGTCTGCTTTCCCTCAACCCAAACTACCCGCCACTTACGGGTGACGGGGGCCGGATTATAATACTGGGGAAGGTTCTTGGGAAAGCAGAGGAAAATTAGAGCAAAGGAGGTATGCTTTATGCCACTACCGCAGAAACAGATTTATACGATTGAAGATATTTATGCGCTTCCTGATGGACAGAGAGCAGAATTGATTGACGGACAAATGTATAATATGGCCCCGCCAAGCCGTCTTCATCAAGAATTTGTCTCACAATTTACAAAACTTATAGGAAATTATATTGATTCACATAACGGGTGTTGCAAAATATATCCTGCCCCATTTGCTGTTTTTCTCAATAAGAATAACAAAAATTATGTAGAGCCGGATATATCGGTTATTTGCGATCCTGATAAACTCACGGATAAAGGATGTAATGGCGCTCCTGACCTTATTATTGAAGTTGTATCACCATCCAGCAGAAGGATGGACTATATTATCAAAAGTGCGCTTTATGAGGATGCCGGAGTCCGCGAATATTGGATTGTAGATCTCCAAAAAGAAGCTACTGTTGTGTATCGTTTTGAGGAAGATGTTGCACCAACTATATACCCATTTGATGGATCAGTATCCTTTGGCCTCTTTCCGGAATTGACAATTATTATTTCAAAAATAATTAAATAGGTTTTAATATCAAATGTAAAAACCGTCTGACACTGCCAGCACCAAACGGTTTCTACATAGATTCTATACCTGGACAGTGTGCCAGATGATACAACCCATACAACAGTACTATTGTATCATCTCCGGCGCCTCCTGTCAAAGGTGTAGTGTAATTTTGATACCCAAAAAGGAGGTACAACTTATGCCAAAAAAGAAAAAGAATGAACTGCCATCCGGCAACATCCGGATTCAGGTGTACGATTACACGGATGTAGATGGAAAGAAGCATTACAAATCATTTACAGCCCCCACACGGCAAGAGGCCAAATATCTGGCCGCACAGTGGAAAGCCGGGAAGGCGGAAAAGAAACCTACCAGAATCACGCTGTATGAGGCTGTAACACGTTATATTGAGGCAAAGGAAGGGGTTTTATCTCCCAGCACGATAAGAGAATATATGGGAATGCAGGAACGCCGAATGAAAGAAATCGGTAGAATATGGCTGGATGAGCTAAACAGCACAGATGTACAAGTATGGATCAGTAGTGTGTCCAAAGAACTTTCCCCTAAATCTGTCCGTAACCTTTATGGGCTGCTGTCTGCTGCCGTTGAAATGTTTGCACCAGACTTGCGCCTTAAAGTAACTTTACCAGAAAAAACCATTACAAAAGCGAACCTTCCGCATTTCCGTTTTCACGATCTGCGACATTATGCCGCATCCATTATGCACGCAATAGGGATACCAGATCAATATATTCTTCAGCAGGGAGGATGGGCAAGCGATAATATTATGAAATCAGTATACAGAAATATGATTGATATTGAAACCGTGCGGCAAAACAAAAAAATTAATGAACATTTTCAAAAAATGGCACATAATCCCGTGTGATAAATCGTGTGATACTTTTACCTATTTAGTATATCGATTCGCATATTTGTAGCCTACATATGTTTATCGAAAATCCTTACAAACACTGGATTCTGGCGGGAACCCCAGCATTTTCAAGGCCAAATAAAAAAGCAGATGACGGGAATCGAACCCGCCTCCTCAGCTTGGGAAGCTGATATTCTACCAATGAACTACATCTGCGAACAGTCTCATTATACTATAAACACGAAAAAATATCAACCATAATTTTAAAATTTTCTGCAATAAGAGCAGCACCTGGTTACAGTTCACAGGGCAGGGAATCTGGCATAAATTTAGGCGTCAAGCTTGCCTGTAAGTCCAAATTTATGCCAGATTCCCCATCAGGCCAACACCCAATGCTTCCTGTCCGCGGAACACAGGCAAGAAAATATCCCTCCCTTAAGCAATAACAACGGTTCCTCCAGCCTTTTCCCCGCATAGTCAAACAGGAAAACTCCTTACCTCTTCTCTCCCACAGAAAGCAAAATTCCGGAATATGGCGGCAGACTCACCTCCACCTTTCCCTCCTTCACCTCATACTCCTTTATCCCGGCATTGTATCCATCTGCATAAGTAAGCATAAGCCGTCTCATAACCGGATGGCCCACAACCCCGATTTCCCATACAGGAAGTTCCAGCTGGCGCTCATAATCAGCATTATTTACAGCCACCACACATTTATTGGAGCCATGCATCCGCCCATAAGCAATCAGGTGCCGGTCAGCTGCCAGCTGCTTTATGGAACCTCGACGCAGGGCTGGCAGATTCTTGTGAATGGTAATCATATACCGGTGGAAATCCATCAGTTCAAAATCCTCATGTCCCCAGGGATAGGTTCTTCTGCTGTCCGGGTCTGTCCATCCGCACACTCCGGCCTCATCTCCATAATACAAGGTAGGCGCTCCCGGCCAGGTCATCTGAATCATCACTGCCTCCCGCATGACCGCAGGCTTCACGCCCTGGCTTGCCTTCTCTGGTCCCACAGTGCCAGTTCTGCCTACCTGCTGATTGGTTCTGGTGAGAAAGCGGCTGTGATCGTGATTGGACAGCTGATTCATGGCCACCAGCAGAGATGGAGTCTGCATATTGCTCATATTATAACGCATGATTTGAAAAAATGCTCCGCCGTCTCCATAGAGACCGCTATTATATTCATCACTGTGCTTTTCCATGCCAGTCAAAAACCAGGTGACGGGTTCCATAAAAGCATCATAGTTCATAACAGTGTCCCACTGGTCGCCCTCCAGCCAGCTGCGCGGGTCTCCATAATGCTCCGCCAAAATAATTGCCTCCGGATTGGCTTCCTTCACCTGTTTGCGGAAATCATGCCAGAATCTATGATTGGTCTGGCTGGTATTTCCTAAATCTGCTGCCACATCCAAACGCCATCCATCCACCGAATATGGCGGTGACACCCATTTGCGGGCAATCTGCAAAATATATTCATATAATTCATCCGAATCATAATTCAGCTTTGGCAAAGTATCATGTCCCCACCATCCGTCATAGCTGCTGTTGTAAGGCCACTGATCCTCCTGATAAAACTTGAAAAAGCTCCGGTAAGGACTTTCCTCTGACTCATAAGCTCCTGGCTCATACTTTCCCTGACGGGCATAAATCAGCTCCCGATCCAGCCATTTGTTAAAGGAGCCGCAGTGATTGAACACACCGTCAATGATCACCTTCATGCCTCTTCGGTGAATCTCCTCCATAAACCGGGCAAAAAACTCATCGCTGGCTTCCAGATTCTCCGGAGAAGCCACCCGGATCTGATAACGGGTGGCATGTTCATTATCACTGGCCTCCTCAGCCACCAGCTCTCCTCCGTCTTTAACAATCACTCCAAAATGAGGATCAATATGGTCATAATCCTGTGTATCATACTTGTGGTTAGAAGGAGATACAAACAAAGGATTAAAGTAAATGACTTCCACACCCAAATGCTGCAGATAATCAAGCTTGTCCCACACACCCTGAAGGTCTCCTCCATAAAAGCATCTCACATCCATGGCAGATGGAAGCTGATCCCAATCCTCCACCCGCACCACCGGATGTCCAATATACACATATTCTCTGGAACAGACGTCATTGTCCGAACTGCCCCGGCAAAAACGGTCCACAAATATCTGATACATAACAGCACCCTTGGCCCAATCAGGTGTATGAAACCCAGGGGTAATACGGAACATATGCTTCTCTGGCTGCTCTGTCACAACACCCAGCCGGTTATAATAACAGATCTCCTCGCCTTTTTTTATCTTAAAATAATAGAGCCGCGGCTTTTCCCCTATCACAACCACATATTCATAATAGTCAAACACCCCGTCAGAAGATACTTTGATCATCCGGGCCTGCAGCCCCTTTTCCTCCTCAACATAATAAACCATGTCTGCGCCGTCTCTGGCTGTCCGGAAACGCAGCACAGTCCGGTCGCCTGTATCTGGCTCCTCCGGTTTCCGAAAATCCGATGTCTCATCTGCAAATAATGCCTGCCGGTTCAGTCCTATACAATGTTCGTCCATAATCCAAATAATATCCTCTCGTCTATACTATTCCCAGTTCCACTTCTATTTTATCTGATTATCTTCCAATATACAACCAGTTTCTTTGTTTTTTGCAGAAAACTGTTGCACTTTCGTTCTGTTCACAGGGGAGGCATCTTCTTGCCCGTCTTCGACGGACAAGAAGCATCAGACGTTCGCCCAATGGGGAATCTGGCATGAATTTGGGCTTTCAAGCCAGCTTGACGCCAAATTCATGCCAGATTCCCCGCCCTGCGAACAGTAACACATTTTTTGCAAAGTGAAAGAGCCGACGGGGTAGTCTGCTCTTTCAGGAGAAGGTATTTCGTTTCTTATGGGGTGTAGCAAAAACTATATAATGTATTGGGGGGTTACGTCTATTATAATAGCATAAACCAGGAAATAAGTCTGCACAAACATAGATAAATTTTTAACCTATTTTTATGCACTTGTAACAGTTCACACATCATATTCTCCTAACCCTGAAGCTGCAGCTCAAGTCATGTGAATAATTCCTCAAACTCCTGCTGTCCAATCTTCTCCTTTTCCACCAGCAGTTCACAGCACCGATCCAGCACACCCTTGTGCTGTAAAATAATATTTTTTGCTTTCTGATAGCATTCGTCAATAATTCTCTTTACCTCTGTGTCAATGACCCCTGCAACCTCTTCTCCATAACTGCGGGCATGGGCCAGATCCCGGCCAATAAACACTTCATCCTCATCACTGCCATAATCAATCATGCCAACCATCTCTGACATTCCAAACTTAGTCACCATGGCCCGGGCAATCTTGCTGGCATGTTTAATATCCTGGGAGGCGCCTGTGGTAACGTCCTCAAAAACAATCTCCTCTGCTATCCGTCCGCCTAATGAAACCATAATATCCTGCAGCATCTTCCCTTTTGTACTGAACATCTCATCTTCTGTTGGCAGAGGCATGGTGTAGCCTGCTGCGCCGATCCCAGTAGGAATGATCGAGACAGTATGCACAGGCCCCATGTCCGGAAGCACATGGAAAAGAATCGCGTGTCCTGCTTCATGATAAGCAGTGATCCGCTTTTCCTTTTCTGAGATCACCCGGCTTTTCTTCTCTGTTCCAATGCCTACCTTTACAAAAGAACGCTCAATATCTGCCTGAAGAATATAGGACCGGTTGTTCTTTGCCGCATTAATGGCAGCCTCATTCATCAGGTTTTCCAGATCCGCACCAGTAAAGCCAGAGGTAGTCCGGGCCACCCGCCCTAAATCCACATCATCTGCCAGCGGCTTTTGCTGAGAATGAACCTTTAAAATCTCCTCGCGTCCCTTTACATCCGGCCGGCCCACTGCCACCTTCCGGTCAAACCGTCCGGGACGCAGAATTGCCGGGTCCAGAATATCCACCCGGTTGGTGGCTGCCATGACAATGATTCCTTCGTTGACGCCAAATCCGTCCATCTCTACCAAAAGCTGATTTAAGGTCTGCTCCCTCTCGTCGTGTCCGCCGCCCATTCCGGTTCCCCGCCGTCTGGCCACTGCGTCAATCTCGTCGATAAACACGATGCAGGGAGCGTTCTTCTTGGCATCCTCAAACAAATCTCTTACCCGCGACGCGCCCACACCCACGAACATTTCCACAAAATCCGAACCGGAAATGCTGAAAAAGGGAACTCCTGCCTCTCCTGCCACAGCCTTTGCCAGCATGGTTTTACCGGTTCCTGGCGGTCCCACCAGAATCACCCCTTTGGGAATCCGGGCGCCCACACTGGTATATTTCTGCGGATTTCTTAAGAAGTCCACCATCTCCTCCAGGTCTTCCTTTTCCTCCTTCAGCCCTGCCACACTCTTAAAATTCACTCGGCTGCTGTGAGTCATCCGGGCGCGGCTTTTTCCAAAATTCATCATCCGGGAATTGGCCCCGCCTCCGGCGCTTGCACGCATATTCATCATAAATATCAGCACAATAGCCAAAAGCACAGAGATTCCAACCGGCAGAATCACACCAAGCCAGTAATTGCTTTGGGGAACATTGTCCACCAGATAATCTATGTTCCGCTGCTCCAGAAGCTTCCCTGCCTCATTGACATCTGACACATAGGCGCTAAATTCCTGATTGCCAATAAGAAACACCACCTCGCCTGTGGGCGCCTGTTCATTCTGGCGGATTGTGACTCCACTGACTTCTGCACTATCCAGAATACTCAGAAATTCCTGATTGGTCAAACGCTGCTGGCTGCTGTCCTGAAGAGCCTGTGCAAACCAGAGCACAGTCACCAGAACCAGCGCCAAAAGCAGAATCCCGGTTCCTCTAAAAGTCTGTTGTCTCACTGAAAGTTGCCTCCTCACCAACTGCCTCTTCCTTAAGGCAGTAATTTGATACACGCTCCCACAAAATGCCTACAGGCGCATTTAAAATTCCACTACTCCAATATACGGCAAATTCCGGTACTTTTGCGCATAATCCAGTCCATAACCCACCACAAATTCATCTGGAATGGTAAAACAGGTATAATCTACCTTCACCTGCTTTTTCACCCGCCGTTCCGGCTTATCCAAAAGAGTACACAGCCGGATGCTGGCTGGCTCCCGCTGATTGAGCACCTGGATGAGATAAGAAAGAGTCCGGCCAGAATCTATGATATCCTCCACAATAAGTACATCTCTGCCCTTAAGCGGCTCATCCAAATCCTTCACAATACGGACCACTCCGCTGGACTTGGTGTCTGCCCCATAGCTGGACACAGACATAAAATCCAGACTGACTGGCACTGTCAGCCTCTTTGCCAGCTCACAGGTAAAAAACACGCCGCCTTTGAGAATGCAGATCATATGAACCGCTTTTCCCTCATAATCCCTGCTGATCTGTGCAGCAACCTCACAGATTCTCTGGTCCACTTCCTCTTCTGACAATAATACCCGAATCTTTTCCGCCATATGCTTTTCCTCCGTAAAAATCCACCTGAAGTATTGTATGTGTATCTTCTCTGATTTTATAATATTCACTGATTCGGTATCCGACTACCCACAGAACCCGATTTCCCTCTGCCAGCACCACAATCTGATCCCGCAGCTCCCTGGGAACCTTCTCGTCAATCAGAAATCTTCTCAAAGTTTTGCGGCCGCCTCCGGACAAAACAAGATAATCTCCTGCCAACCGGTACCGAATACATAGCGTATCTTTTATTTTATCATAATCAAACCATTTCGTATACTCTTTTTTCGGAATTTCTATGTCTTTCTCTCGAAAAAAAGCCCGAAATCCCATTTCTCCCACCTGTAATACCTCATTTCCAGGAGCAGGAGGACAAATTTCATGGCATATTTCTCTCCTTCTCCCACTTCTCTCCTCCGCCTTTGAGCCTGCTTTTACGCCCTTTCTGCAATTCTGTTCCACATACAGGCTGTCATACGTCCGAACTCCCTGCCGGTTCCCCGGCAAATCACACCGCCCTCCTGGGCTGCCTTCTGCCAGACGTTCCATCTGGCTCACATGCCTTGCCGTAAGATCCTTTTGCCCGGAAGCTGTAGCTGCAAACATCCTGCGCACCAGATAATCCCGGATAATCGGCTCCTGCTCCAAAAATCCCCTCAGGTCAATCCCGGCCCGGGGCGCTTCTTTTCTCTCCTCCCATCCATACCTGTCCCACGCCAGCTCCGCCTGCCTCTCCAGATACTGGTCTGCCCTGGCAAAAATCTCCCCTGCATGAAGGATATTCTCCACTGCATGATGATTCATGTGTTCTGTCATATACGGAATCAACTGATTGCGGACCCGGTTGCGGGTGTAATGCTCCGACTGGTTCGTAGAATCTTCACACCAGTCCAGACCCTTTTCTGCCAGATAATCCAAAATCTCCTGATGCCGCACACACAAAAGAGGGCGAATCCTGCTGCCCTGCACAGCCCTCATGCCAGACAGCCCGCGAAGTCCGCTGCCCCGCAGCAAATGATGCAGGATTGTCTCCGCATTGTCATCCTGATGATGAGCCACCGCAATCCACACCCTCCCTCTCTCCGCATCAATGCCTCCAGCCTCCTCCTGCCACTCTCCTGCAGCCTCCTCCAGGGCCTCATAACGGACCATGCGCCCTGCCTCCTCCACAGAAAGGCCGTTTTCCTTTCCATATTCAGCCACATTCCGGTACACCAGCTTAAAAGGAATCCCCCATTGTTCACACAAGGTCCGGACAAACTCCGCATCCCGGTCCGCTTCCTCCCCCCGAAGGCCGTGATGGACATGAACTGCCCTGAGTTTTAAATCCAGGGGATTTTCTGCCAGCACAGACAGCAGACAGACAGAATCCGCTCCTCCGGAAACAGCCGCCACCACCCGGTCCCCCTGCTGAAGCATATTTTGCTTTTCCACAAAAGACCATACTTTGTTCCACATAAATTTGCCTCCGGTCGGTTTCTTTTTGATTACTATAGCATTGAAAAGGGGGGATTGCAAGGGTTATGTGCGATTGGGGTATTGATATAAATTCAGAAAAAGAATAGAAAAATTTCGGAAAGAATCCTATATTCTGCTTTGCTGGTAATACAGCCCGGGGAGGGACAGGGATGCCTGTCCCTCCCCAGGCAGACTTCCTGCCGTCTGAACTGTAAAATCCCAGCAATTCAGACGGGGCAGCTTCCTGCCTGTCTTTAACGGGCAAAAAGCATCACCTTCTCCACATTCCGCCCACCAGCACCATCATATCATCTCTTGGCAGCTCCTCCTGACAGGCGAACTGGAGAATGTCATCTGCCATCTCCTGCACGCTATGTACTTCCATACTCTCAATAAATTCCCGCAGGCTGGCCTCCTTGTCTGTGCCTGGACAAGCCTCCAGCACCCCGTCTGTCACCATGATCACCCGGTCTCCGTCCCAAAGCTTTCGGGACAGCAGCACTGGCTCCACATCTCCCAGCACCCCTGCAGGCACTTCTCCGGCCTCCAGTATCTCCACCCCGTTTCCGCCCAGGATAAACGTGGCAACTGCGCCAAGCTTCATAGCTTCCAGGACTCCTGTGTGCAAATCCACACAGCACAAATCAATGGTGGCCGGGTGCTGCTCTGCTCCTGTGAGCATAAGCACTGTATTTACCATTTTCAGGGCAGCTCTGGCTGAAAATCCGGTCTCCAGCAGCTGTCCGGCCAGCTCCACCACCCGCTGGCTCTCCTGACATGCCTGCTCTCCGCTTCCCATTCCATCAGAGATGCTCATAATCACCTGCCCTGGAGCCTCCTCTGAATAAGTAAAATTATCTCCGGAAAATTCTTCCCCTTCCCGGGGCAGACGTGCAGCTCCGTACATCATCCGGTATCTGCCTGCCTCCACAAAATGAATGGTAGCTGTCTGCCTTGTCACCAGAGTCCGGGTGTCTTTTGGGGCATACCATCCCTTATTTCCCATGGCGCTCCCTAAGATTTCCGCTGCCTCCCGTGCAGTCACACATTTTCCATTGGTAGTCCGCACCGTGAGATATGCCTCCCGCTGCCGGTTCTCATGCTCCAAAAGCAGCAGATTCTCCACCATCATATGATGCTGTTTAAATGTTCTCTTTACAGCTTCCCCTTTTACTCCGGTAATGTCTGACGCCTGCTCCATCTGATGGGCAAACTCCTCCAATATGGAGGCCAGCTCCCGAAACTGAACCATCACAGTGTCCCTGCTTTCCAGAAAACGGTTCTTCCATTCCAGATTCATGGTAGCCCGTCCCAGATTACGGTTTAGCTGAGACAAATAATCCTCCCGCCTGCGGCAGGTCTCCAGAAAGAACCTGGGCATGTCCTCAAACTCCACCTGGCCCTTTTGCTCAAAGGCCCTGAGAAGATAATACAAATAATAGCTGTCTTCTTTTCCGCTGTCACTGTAAAGATTGCAGCGGCTGCAGCCCCCGCACACCATGGCTGCTGACATCTGCATTGCTGCCAGGGCATCCTCCCTGGTAAGGCCCCGGTTCTCGTCCAGCTCATCCTGGCAGGATCTGGCAAGGACTCCCAGGGACCGGGCCATATCCACCAAACGGCTGGCCGTATATACATTCACATCCGCCATATCCCGGCGTTTTGATCGTCTCCACACAAAAATCCCCTCCTAAACCACATTATATGCGTCAGGAGAGGATTGTATTCTCGTAAACTTTCTAATTACCCTTAATTGATGTAATGATCCGGACTGAAGCATTTCGGCCACTGCTTCAGCTGCCGTCTGACGGTTTCAGTAAAATCTCGTCTGGCTTTACCAGCCCCAGCTTCTGCTTTGCCACCTCTTCTATGTATTGCTTTGTCTGTACATACACCTGATATTCCTTCAGTTCATCCGACCGGCTGACCTCCCGGTCATACTGCTGCTGTAAAAGCGCCTCCCGCGCCTGGTATTCCTGGTCCTTCTTTTTCATGGAAGTACTCTTGAAATTCACCACCACGCCCAAACTAAACACTACCAATGTAATTCCAACAATCGCCATCCGATTGCCTAAACGGTCGTTCCTTCGCTTTTTCGTATTTCTTCCAGTGACATTATTTCTACCCATAAGCTCACCCGCTCCAGTTCCTGCCATCTCTCATTCATCTTCGGTTTCTTTTGGTTAAGCCTATTTTAAAGCATCTTCCCATCTTTTTCAACACTTTTCGAAAAAATGAACTGCAGAAGCGGTCATAAAGGATCATAACCACCCATATGGTGCCAATTACATACAGCCGCAATGCACCGTCATTTTCCCGGTACAACAGGTAAAACACCGCAAATCCGGCGAAAATCCAGTACCCCAAATCCTCAATCCCCACCCAAAACCAATTATGACGAAGCAGCATCCGGAATACCCGAAGAATATCATACAGCGCCATCAATCCGGCCCCCGCCAAAATACCCAGCGCCAGGAGCCTTGCCTCAAAATGAATACTGGGACTCATCTCTATGCCCCTTTCCTCATTTAAACAGCCGAACAAAAAATGACTGCCCTGCTTTTCGGTAAGCCTCATTGGAGGAATAGGCCATGCTGTCCACAGTCCCGGATACATCTACCTCCCCTTTTTCCACCGAAAGACGGCTGACGTGCAGATCTTTTCCCTTTAATGTCAAAAGCCCCAGATCTGTATCCATAACTACCTGGTTCTCATCAAACGACACTACCTCCCGCACTCCTGTCAGATTCACTGCAGCACGGTTCTGCAAAAAACAGGTGTGGGGACGGTTTCCCGATTTTTCCTCCATACAAAAACCTCCTGCTATACGAAACACCTGGTTTCAGTATATGAGGAGGTTTCCCTGCTTATGACGATTTTACAAATACCGATACAGCTCCTTTGCTTCTTCCTTCCGAACTGTCTCCTGAACATCCAGCACTTCTACCTTTACCGAGCTGGTTCCAAACTGTATCTCAATCTCATCTCCGACCTTAATATTCACCGACGCCTTGGCCGGCTTTCCATTCACCAAAACCCGTCCGGCGTCGCAGGCCTCATTGGCCACAGTCCGCCGCTTAATCAGACGGGATATCTTCAAATATTTATCTAATCTCATACATTATCCGTTTACAATGTCCTTCAATGCCTTTCCTGGTTTGAACTTGGGACTCTTGCAGGCCTTGATGGGGATAATCTCTTTTGTCCGCGGATTTCTTCCTTCTCTTGCGGCCCGCTCAGACACCTCAAAAGTACCAAACCCTACCAACTGCACTTTATCACCATTCTTTAACGCTTCAGACACCACGTCCGCAAATGCCTTCAGCGCTGCTTCTGCATCCTTTTTGGAAATCTCTGCCTGTTCTGCAATCGCTGCTACTAATTCCGTCTTATTCATTGATTATTTCCTCCTAAAAATCATTCGGTATCGCTTTCGCTGCTACCTTGAATAGTGTACTCTACAATTTATATCTGTTTTGCTTCTGTTTGTCAAGGTTTTTTATCTTTTTCCTGTTTTTTAATCTCATTCCATAAATTCAGGCTTTCTTCTGGTGATAAATCCCTGGGGTTGCCAAACACATGAGGATGGCGGCGAACCATCTTCCTGCATGCCCCCTCCGCCACATCCTCAATGGAAAAAACTCCCTGCTCTCTGGCAATCTGGCTGTACATGACAATGAGAAAAAGCAGATCTCCCAGCTCCTCACAAAGGTTTTCCATATCCTGACGGCCAATGGCCTCAATAACCTCCTCCGTCTCCTCGCAAAGACAGGATTTCAGACTCTCAAAGGTCTGCTTCCGGTCCCAGGGACAGCCCTTCTCTGATCTTAATGTCTCCACCACGGAAAGAAGCTCATGAAATCTGTCCATACTCCTCCTGACTCTCCTTTTCTGTCTTTGCTTCCTGGATCTCCGGCTTTTTTCCAATTAATACCAGAATAGTCCGCGCCGGAACCATTTTCTGCTTCTGATTCTGAATCACAGGCTCCTGCCCTGGTTCAAAATATCCATTATGAGCCCCATCTCCTGTATCAAAGGCTACATGCCAGCGCATTCCCTTAGGCAGGTGGGGAAGAGCAAACTCATGAGGCTCCCAGTGCATATTGTATGCTGCAAAAAAGTAATCATCTGCCGTACCATCCGGCTTTCTTCCATAATCACCGCAGTACAGGATTCCCAGCTGCCTCCGAAAGTGGTCAAACTCCGGAAACCAGGCTTTTGTTCCATGATAGGATACATCCGGAAATCCACAGCTTTGATAATCCATCATTCTTGGCTCTGCACTTTGGCAGAACACAGAATGGCTTTTGCGGAACCGGATAGCTGCCTTCACAAAATCAAGCAGGTCTCCATTGGTCCTTTTCTGGTTCCAGTTAAGCCAGGATATGGGATTGTCCTGACAGTAAGCGTTATTATTGCCATTCTGAGAATTGCCAAACTCATCCCCTGCCATGAGAAGGGGCGTACCCTGGCTTAAAAACAGCAGGAGCAGCCCATTGCGAAGCTGCTGTCTCCGAAGCTCCAGCACCTTTTTCTTCCGGACCGGACCCTCCACACCGCAGTTCCAGGTGTAATTATAATCACTTCCATCCTGATTGTTCTCACCATTTCCTTCATTGTGCTTCTGCTCATAGCATACCATGTCCATGAAAGTATAGCCATTGGTATTGGCCAGATAATGAATCACCCCATAATTTGCCGGATTTCTTCTGCTGCGGTATGCCAGAGCATTCATCTGCCCTTCGTCTCCCTTCAGCACCCGGCGCATATCAATCATAAAACCATCATTATATTCTCCCAGGCAGCGTCTTCCTCCCGGCTTTCCCCCGACTCCGTCCCAGGAAACTGCCCACAGCTTGGTATTGGCCAGATAAGGGTCAGACGCCAGCAAACCAGCAGAAACATTCCCGGCAAGATGAATGCCATCCACATGGTATTCCCGCACCCACCGCCGCGCCATATCCAGAACAAATACCGGCGGCTCCTTTCCGGTAAAAAACAGCTCCACCACCAGCTCAATGCCTGCCTGGTGCAGCTCCTTTACCAGATTTTTAAGCTCTGTGTCCGGCCTTCTCCGCCTGCCGGCATAGGATGCCTTCGGCGCACCGTTAAAGGCTGGCCCATATCCCCAGTAATTCAGCCTGCCTGTGGGCTTTTCTGTTCCGGCAGGGCTGCCTGGACTGGAGGCCATAAGAATCTCGGAAAACTCAGCCGCAGGCATAATCTCCAAAGTTGTAATCCCCAGTTCCTTCATATAAGGAATCTTTTCCACAATCCCCCGGAATGTTCCTTTATTTTTCACTCCTGAGGAGGAATGTCTGGTAAATCCCCGCACATGAATGCGGTACACAATACATTCTTCATAGGACAACCCCAGGGGCTGGTCTCCTTCCCAGTCAAATTCCTCCTCGCGGACCGGACTGTGCAGCACTCTATGAGCCTGCTCCAGGTTCCCCCATTCCTCCTGCCCTGTAAACGTATGTCCGTATGGATCTGAAAAAAGGGTTCCGTCTGCCTCAAAAGCATATTCATAGCGCTCCAGCCCTTTTCCCAATAAGGTCATCTCCCATACGTTTCCAACTCTTCTCTCCTCCGGAAACGGAATACGAATCGGCTCCGCCTCTGGCGATGTGCCAAACAGCACAAAATTACAATTCTTTGCCTCTGCTGTCACAGAGACATGGATTCCCCCGTCTACATGTGTAAGCCCTAATGGATATGCTTTCCTGTCCTTGTTGTCAATCCTATACTGCCGCATTCTCCAGCCACCTTTCTTCCTCTGCTGCCATAGGGATACCCAAATGGCAGCCTTCCGCCAGTCAACCTTCTTCCATTATCCTTTATACAGATTCTCCTGATATACACCCTTTTCCACCAAATCCCGAATAGCAGCTGTCACTGCGGCCTTGTCCTCCTGATAAGTAACCCCAAACCACTTATCTCTGGTCTCCAGCACCTTCACCTTAGCTTTTCCCTTCTGGATCAGTTCATCAATAAATTTCGGCAGCAAATACTCTGCTTTTAAATTCCCCCCCATATTGTCTAAAAATACCGGAAATCCACGTTCCAGCTCTTCCAGAAACGCTGGCGGAAGTCCCCACATATTCATGGACACCTGCTGGTCCGGAGCCACCGAAACCGGGTTTCCCTCCTCATCACAGGCTGCAATCTCCTCCCCCTTCTGTTCAATCTCATACGTCTCCTTCACCTGCTTTAAGGTTCTGTCCTCATTCAGCCTGCAGACTCCGCGGGTGACAGTGCCGTTCTCGCTTAATGTGTTGGACAGAATAAACCCTGCCATACACAGATCATGCACAGCTGCCTCTGTATCCATCTCCTGCACCATGTAATCATGGATTTTACGAAAAGCCTCTTTTCCATAATAATCATCTGCATTGATCACCACAAAAGGCTCATGAACCAGCCCTTTTACAGAGAGTACTGCCTGTCCGGTGCCCCATGGCTTTGTCCTGCCCGCTGGCACTGTATACCCCTCTGGCAATGCCGAAAGCTCCTGGAAAGCATACTCTACCTTTGTCACGTTCTCAACCCGCCTGCCGACCTTCTGCTTAAAAACTGCTTCCAAATCTTTGCGGATGATAAACACCACCTTATTGAAGCCTGCTTCCAGCCCGTCATGGATGGAATAGTCCATAATAATCTCGCCGTTTGGGCCAACCGGTTCCAGCTGCTTAATTCCACTGCCAAACCGGCTTCCAAGGCCTGCGGCCATAATCACTAATGTCGTATTTTTCATCCTGTTTTATCCTTTCTATCCGGCTTTTACTGATTTTTAACTACTTTTCAATATAGCATACTATCTTCTAAAAGGCAATTTTAAAACGACAAAAGGCGACTCATTTTTTTAGCCGCCTTTTCCTGTACAAGCATTTTCCTGTTATCCGGAACCTTGAATCATTTAATCTTACCCGGTATTGGATAATACCGGAACAATACCTTTGCCACTAGCTTATTTTTCTTCACATAAGTATTCTGCCACACACGGGCATCCTTTGAATAATTCCGGTTATCTCCCAGCATAAAATAGCTGTTCTCCGGCACTTCAAAGTGCATCGGCCTCTCCGGAATCATCGGCTCCCGCACATAAGGCTCTTCCAGGGGAGTATCCGAACCATTCAGATACACATGCCCTTCATAAATATCCACAGTATCTCCCGGAAGGCCGATAATCCGCTTTACATAATAAATCTTTTCGTCATCCGGAAAACGAAAAATCACCACATCCCCCCGCTCCGGCTCCTGAAACAGATAGGACAGACGGAAGCCAATCACCCGATCCCCTGTCATAATGGTGTTTTCCATGGAACCGCTGGGAACCTGGCTATTGGCAATGATAAACGTATTCAGCACCAGAGCAATGACTGCCGCTGACACAATGATCTTTACCCATTCCCACAGTTCCCTCTTCCAGTCAAGCTTAGGCTTTTTGGGAATCTTCCAACCATCCTGCCCGGGACCCTCTCCCCGCTCTTCCTCTGTCAGTTCTTCATAGTTTCTATCCTCACTCATCTCTCTATCCTCGGTTCTGTTCTGTCACTTTCTGCTTTCCGCATACCGGTCCAGCAGCTTATGAATCCGCCTTGCCGGGTTCAGCAGATCGCTTAAAGAGTCGTCGTGGTTCAGATTATCAATAATCAGGGCAACATATTTGCTCATATCTACATTTACATAATAGGGACGGGACAAAAGCTCAGGACTCTGGTACACCAGGTTGGTAGTCAGAATCCGGTCAATAAGGCCATTGGCATAATATTCATCAAATTTGGCCAGACCATTGGTAAATAATCCAAAGGTGGCACACACAAACACTTTTCTCGCCTTCCGCCGTTTCAGCTCCTTAGCCACATCCAGCATGCTCTCTCCTGAGGAAATCATGTCGTCAATAATCAGCACATCCTTCCCCTCCACACTGGTTCCCAAAAACTCGTGGGCCACAATGGGATTCCGTCCGTTCACAATGCGGGTGTAATCCCGCCGCTTGTAAAACATTCCCATATCCAGCCCCAGCACATTGGCAAAATACACTGCGCGGCTCATCCCGCCTTCGTCCGGACTAATCACCATCATGTGATCACTGTCAATGTCCAGCTCTGTCTCCACCTGAAGCAGATACTTAATAAACTGGTAAATGGGCTGAACCGTCTCAAAGCCTTTCAGGGGAATTGCATTCTGCACCCGGGGGTCATGGGCATCAAAAGTAATGATGTTCTCCACTCCCATATTCGTCAGCTCCTGGAGAGCCAGGGCGCAATCCAGGGATTCTCTTCCGGAACGGCGGTGCTGGCGGCTTTCGTACAAAAATGGCATAATCACATTGATCCGGCGGGCCTTCCCCGCAGCGGCTGCAATCACCCGCTTCAAATCCTGAAAATGGTCATCCGGGGACATCCGGTTTGTCATGCCACACAGGGAATAGGTCAGATTGTAATTGCATACATCCACCATAATATACAGATCATCTCCCCGCACTGACTCTTCTATGGTCCCTTTGCCCTCGCCAGAGCCAAAACGGGGTGTCCGGGCCTCCACAATATAAGAATCTCTCTGATAGCCTGCAAAGGCGATGGTGGACTTGTGCTCACTCTCCCGCTCTTTTCTCCATCCAATCAGCCAGTTATTCACTTTTGCCCCCAGCTCGGCACAGCTTTGTAAGGGAATCAGCCCCAGCGGTCCTACGGGAATGGTCTCAATTGTCTTTTCTTCGTATATCATGTTCTTCCTCCATCCTCTGGTTGTGTTGGTGTATGACAATGATTCTTTTATATCATTATGCTTCATGCAAGTCAAGTTAATCCTCGGAAGTTTTTCTTTTTCACCCGGATATCCTCCCCATATAAAGGAATGGCAGCATAATGGCTCATAATCCGGGATGTCACCCGGTCCGAATAAGTGTCCTGCAAAACTCCCACAGAAAGATTCGTGGAAATGATTGTCCCCTTTTCACGGAGAATCCGCTCATTGATGCAGTAAAACAGCTGGGAGGACACAAAGGTATTATTCACCTCTGTTCCCAGATCATCAATAATCAGCATCTCACATTCCAGAATATGGCGGCACGCCTCCTCAGTATCTTCCTGCAAGTCTCTGCCGAATTTATACCGGGACAAAAGCTCAAACAAATCCTGAGAGGTAAGATAAATCACGGATATATACCGGTCAATCAGCGCCTTTGCAATACAGTTGGTCAGAAAGGTCTTTCCCACGCCGGTACTTCCGGTAAACAAAAGGTTTCTTCCCTTCTCCGGAAATCCTGCTGCAAACTCCCTGCATTTTGCCACCACCATTTTCATGTAATCCAGCTCGGTCATGCCAAGCCGCTCCAGCCTTCTTTCCCCGTCATACCAGCTGTAGGAAAGGGTGTCAAAATTCTCCCGTTCCAGAACCTGCCGGATATTGGACTGGGCATACAGAATCCGGGTTCTTGCCTGCTCAAAGCAGCGGCACCGTCTGCCGTTCTCATATCCGGTATCCTTACAGGCCGGACACTGGTAATGCATGTCCATATAATCCGGCGGATAGCCGGCTGCCGCTAAAAGCACCTGTTTCTGTTCCCGGAGATCTGCCAGATTCTCCCGGAACCGTCTCCCTGCCTCTGTATCTCCCTTTAAGGCCATCCGGGCGCTTCTGGCGCCCTGGCTCCGGATCTCCTCATCCAAAGCGCCAATCTGCGGCACGCGGGCATACACCTCTTCCACCCTGCGCTGCTGCTCATACCGGTTCTTCAGCTGCTGCTGCTCATACTCTCTCATAACCTGGTTATACTGAGAATTGTTCAGTCCCATACATTATCCCTTTCTCAATGCAAGCCCTCTTCTCTCCCGAATGCAGCGCTGTGCCAGTACAGCCCTGACTGGCCGGCAATATCCCCTGCCCTGCAGACATCCCTATGCCTGTCCAATCCAGGATTTCACCTGGTCTAACACCATGGCGTCATAATCTGTGCTTCGCTGCTCAAAATTGTGGAACTGGTTCGAAGGCTTTTTCTCTGTCCGGGTTTTCTTTTTTCCCTGATGCTTTTCATCCAGAAGCGCCACATCTCTCATGGTCTTCACTCCGGCCTTTTTCCATTCAGTCAGGATCTTGTCCGCATATCGGAAGCTGGGGGTGTGGGTGGCCTCCATCGTCCGGTTGCACGCCTCCAGCACCACCTCCCTGGAAAAGCCATAGGAGGAAAACCACCTCTCGATCATCTGCTTTTCTGCATCCCCCGGATTCCTGTCTGTCAGCCCAAAGCAGCGCATGACTGCAAAAGTATTTTTCGAAAAGCCGCTGGCATATGCTCTGGCCTGCTCCACAGTGCCAAAGCCCTTCTCACGCCAGTTTAATCCAACGGTTTCAATATAACGAATGCTGGTATGCCCGCTTTGGACACAATACTCCACCAGATACTCCAAAAGCTCTGCAGGCATGTGAAGGCCATCATAAAGATAGGCAAACACCTCACACTCCCTGGAGGTAAAAACCTTGTCCATATATTTTTGAGCGATGTAAAGAAGCTGGGTAAAGTCCTCATCCTCCGCCAGCTTATTTACCTGGTCCTGACTGTATACAGGTCTTCTCTGAACAGACGCTTTCTTTGCCAGAGGTTCTGGTTCTGTCCGGGACAGCCTTTTTTCCCCGCTGTCCTGTGCCGGCTGTTCTGAAACAGCCTCTTCCTGCTTTTGCGGTTCTGCTGGTTCTGTCTCCTTCTTTGCCGCTGTCAGGATTCCCAGCTTCTCCCAGTAAGCCAGAGCCCGTCTCACATCCGCTTCTGTATGGTTCAGTGCGTCAGCGATCCGGTCAATGTCCACGGTCTCCTGCTGGTGCCGCAAAAGATACAGATAAACCTTTACATATTCTCCATTGGCAGCTGTCATATACTGGTCAATAAATGTGTTTGCCACCACTGTGGCGTCCATCCGAAAACTGCAAATCATATCCATCGCTTCCCATCCTCTCCATTGATTTCTATTTTATCACATCCTTTTCCAAAAGAAAATAGGGGTACTTATCCACCAAATGAATTGTGGATAATGTGGATAAAGTGGATAATTTTTGTGGATGACAGAGGCCGGACCTGTCGAATATGGTCATTTTCTGCGTATTCTCTGGATTTCCTGTCTTATATCAGCACTGACTTATGTTAAGCAAAAAATCCACATAGTTTCTTCCCCAAAAAAGTGGAAAACTATGTGGATAATGTGGATAACTACCTTCCAAGAAGCCTTTCCCCAACTTTTACAATGTCTCCGGCCCCCATAGTTATCAACAAATCTCCTGGGGAACAATTTTTTAAAATAAATATTTCAATTTCATCAAAAGTAGGCAGGCAGCATGCCGGAGTGCCGTTTTTTTGAATTTTTTCTGCCAGTTGTGCAGAGCTGACCCCTAAAGTGTCAGTCTCTCTGGCCGGATAAATCTCTGCAAGAACTACCTGGTCTGCCGCTGCCAGCTCTCTGGCAAAATCATCCATCAAGGCCTTGGTTCTGGAATAAGTATGAGGCTGGAATACACACCACAGCTTTTTGTGTGGAAAATGTCTGGCTGCTTTTAAGGTTGCCCCAATCTCCCCGGGATGATGGGCATAATCATCCACAATGGTCACACCGCCCACAACTCCCTTTTTCTCAAAACGTCTCTCCGTCCCCTTAAAACCCTCCAGTCCCGGACAAATCTTTTCCCATGGGGTTCCCAATGCCTCTGCCGCCGCAATGGCAGCCAGACCATTATACACATTATGCTCTCCTGGAACAGACAGATGGATTCTGCCGGACGGAATACCCTTTTTCATCAATGTAAAGGAGGGGCAGGCCTTCTCATCATACTCAATATCAGCAGCCCCGTAATCTCCCTCCGATTCATGGCTTAGCATCACCACCCTGCAGGAAAGTCCGGCGGTGATTTGTTCCGGGTTTGGAATGCTTCCATCCAGAATCAGCACTCCCTCTTCTGGCAGCAGCTCTGCAAATTTCCGGAAGGAGGCACGTATATCCTCCAAGTCTTTAAAAAAGTCCAGATGATCTGCCTCAATATTTAGAATCACTGCTATAGTGGGGAAAAACGACAGAAAACTGTTGGTGTATTCACAGGCCTCTGTGACAAAGTATTCCTGCCCTCCCACCCGGATATTGCCTCCAATAGACGGAAGAATCCCCCCTACGGAAATGGTGGGGTCCATGTTGGCTGCCAGCAGAATCTCTGTGAGCATGGAGGTGGTGGTGGTTTTTCCATGGGTCCCTGCAATGGCAACCGCATGATGATAATTCTTCATCATCTGCCCCAAAAGCTCCGCCCTGGTAAGGGTGGGAATCCCCCGCCTAAGGACCTCCTGATATTCGGGATTATCCTTGTGAACAGCAGCCGTATATACTGCCACATCAATTCCCTCTTCTATGTTTTCCGCCCTCTGGCCATAGAAAATCTCGGCTCCCCACTCTCTTAATTGTTCCGTCAAAGGACTCTCATGAGCATCTGATCCTCTGACCCTGAAATTTTCCTGTAAAAGGATTTTGGCCAGCCCGCTCATGCTGATGCCGCCAATACCGATAAAATGAACTGTCAACGGTTTACTAAAGTCAATCTGATACATAATCCTTCCATCCCTTTCTTCCTAAAGCTTGCCATACTAATCCATAGGAGCCTGATAAAAGCCCCCCACAAAATTTTCCGTCTTTATTATATTTATGATAATCTGCGGGTCCACGGCACGCATCAGCCGGATAATATCTGCCGCTTCATAGGAAGAAACAACAGTATGAAGCAGATACATTTTCTGATGGCTGTACCCTCCGATGGCCTCCACACAGGAAATGCCATGGCGGCACCTGGCCACATATGCGCGGATCACCTCTTCTGCCTTTGTGGTGGTAATCTGCAACGTCACCCGCTCATAACGGTGGTGGAAAGCAGAAATGGTCTTGGTGGAAACAAACTGGAACAAAATGGAATATCCTGCATACAGCCATCCAAACATAGCCCCAAACACGCACAGGATCAGCACATTTCCAGCAAACACATATTCCCATATGGACCTCCCGGTCTTGTTGGACACATAAAGAGCAATAAAATCCGTTCCTCCTGTGGACGCATTGCCCCGCAAAGCGATTGCAATTCCGATTCCGTACAGAAACCCTCCAAAGAGCACATTCAGCATCAAATCCTGGAAAATCGGCTGAAAATCACAGATTTTCAGGAATAAGCTTGCCAAAAAAACCTGTAAGACCGAGTAAAAGGTAAACCGTTTGCTGATGCTTCTGCTGCACAATATGGCTACCGGAATATTTAACACCAGAATCCCCAATGATGTGGAAAAGCTTTTCCCATACAGAGACGCAATGTCATCCAGCAATATGGCAATCCCTGTAAATCCCCCGGACAAAAGCTGGGCCGGACGAATAAAGGACTGGATCACAAAGGTCTGCAGCAAAGCAGACACAACTACTGCCACAATTGTTATCATTCTCCGCACAATCAGATTGTGCTTGTATTTCTCTAACATAAAAAACCTCTACTTTCCCAGCAGCCTCCCCATGAGCTCATATCCATGGTCCACATACCGCCCTGTGGCAGCTGCTGTCTTCTCTGTATAGGTATCCGCTCCGTCCCCTGCCGCCCCATTGCTCCGGTACAAAAGATACGGAACCGGATCTGCCACATGGGTCTTGATGGCAAGAGGGGTGGGATGATCTGGCATGACAAGAATGGAATACTCCTCCCCTGCCGCCTCCAAACCTTCCAGAAGCGGCCCGACAATCTGCTCGTCAATCAGTTCAATGGCCCGGACTTTTCCCTCCAGATCTCCGTGATGGCCGCATTCATCCGGAGCCTCCACATGGATATAGACCAGATCCTGTCCCTCTGACAGAGTCTTTAAGGCAGCCTCTCCTTTTCCTTTAAAATTGGTGTCAATGTTTCCTGTGGCTCCTTCTACCTCAATCACCTTCATGCCTGCGCAGAGGCCGATTCCCTTAATCAGATCCACAGCTGAAATCACAGACCCCTTCACCCCATATGCTGCCTCAAAGCCAGACACAGCCGGACGGGTCCCCTCTCCCCACAGCCAGATGGAATTGGCCGGATTCAGCCCCCTGGCCTTTCTTGCCTGGTTGACTGGATGATCCTTTAATATCTCGCTGCTGCGGCGCATCAAGTCCAGAATCACCGGGTTCTCCGGCAGATACGATGTAACCGTTTTGTCAGAAATATCATGGGGAGGGGTCAGATTCAGCCCCACCGGCCCCCCATGCCAGATCATGCAATGGCGGTAGCTGATTCCCGGATAAAATTGAATCTCATCGGTCCCAAATGCTTTCTGGATTGCCTCCATCAGCTCTGCTGCCTCTTTGGTGGTAATCTCTCCGGAGCTGTAATCTACCATCCGCCTGTTCTCGTACTCCTCCTCCTCTGACAGAGTGACCAGATTGCAGCGGAAAGCCACATCCGAATCCTCCATCTTAATTCCAATGCTGACTGCCTCCAGGGGAGAACGTCCTGTGTAACAGACCTTGGGATCATATCCCATGGCTGCAAGATTCGCCACATCGCTCCCTGGCTTCATGCCGTCTGGCACTGTCTTTACCATCCCCAGCTCTCCGGTTCTGGCCAGCCGGTCAATATTTGGCTTTTTTGCCGCCTCCAAAGGGGTCCTTCCCCCCAGGGCCTCTATGGGATTGTCTGCCATTCCGTCTCCCAGCATTACAATATATTTCATAATATCCTCCTTTCCATAATAGCCCGCAGCTCATCCACCACTGCTCCTGGCCCCCGGTCTCCCTCACAGACCGTCAGATCTGCATACGCTTCATATAAAGGCACTCTCTCCTCATATAAATCCTTAAGGGTCATGCCCTCCCTCACTGCCACGCCCCGGTCCGTCAGATCCCCCAACCGCCGGACCACTTCTTCATAGGAAAGCTTCAGATACACGATCTGACTGATCTCCTTTAAATGGGCCATGGCTTTTGGCCCGTAAATCACGCTTCCTCCCGGCGCAATCACAGTACGCTTTACCTGAATCTGCTGATTCACTCTCTCTTCTGTCTTTAAAAACCCCTCCATGCCCTCCTGGGCAATGATTTCTTTCAGAAGCTTTCCGGTTTTCTCCTGAATCGCCAAATCCACATCCAGAAAAGAAAAGCCTAGGCGTTTTGCCAGCAGCACGCCAATGGTGCTTTTGCCAGAGGCAGGCATGCCGATTAAAGTAATATTGGATTTCATGTCTTAACTCCTTTGTGGGTTCCTGGCCTTTGCGCTTTTGGGCTTTTTCTCTTTAACGGTTTCTTCCGCACCGAATATCCAAAGCTTCCCAGCTTTTCTCCCAGGGCAAAATATTCCCCATGAGAATAGGCTGCCAGACTGCTGGCATTCAGATGAAGCTTCCCCTTGTCATCCAGATAGCTTCCGTCCACAGACACGCCCACAATCTCTGCCAAAAACAAATCATGGCTTCCCAAAGGAATCTGCTGTGTCACCTTACATTCCAGGCACACAGGGCTTTCCCCGATTCCAGGCGCAGCTACATGAGGAAGGGATACCGGAGTCAGTCCCATATCCTGGAACTTGTCCGCATCCCTTCCGGATTTCACGCCGCAGTAATCTGCCGCAAATACCAGGGAGCGGTTCACCAGATTTACCACAAACTCCCTGCTCTCCTCAATCAGGCCATAGGAATACCGCTCTTTTCTCACAGATATGGAAAGCATGGGCGGATCTGAACAGATGGTGCCTGCCCATGCCACAGTAATAATGTTGGGCTTTCCCCCGGCGCCCTTGCAGCTGACCATTACTGCCGGAGCTGGATACAGCATGTTTCCCGGCTTCCACGTCTCTCTATTGGGAGAAACTGGTTTTTTCTTTTTAATCTGCATTTCTCCTCCTGCTCCTTTTGGGACCAAAGCTGTCTCTCTGGTCTCCTTTTCCCTATCCTTCACAGGCCACCATAATCGCAGGAATCAGCTGTTTCTTTCTGGATACCACTCCGGGCAGCTCCAAAGACTCTCCGTCCTCCTCCTCTTTTTTCTGATCCACATGAAACGCCATCTGAATCAGGCCGATTGCCCCGTTTCCCACACATAACAGCTCTGTGGACTCTGTGAGGATGTTGGTAAGCATGAAAAAGAGCATATCCACAGTGGACTCCTTCTGAACCTTTTTCATATAATCCAACAGCCGTCCCTTCAGCTCCTTTAACTCCTCTGCATTGAGAGAGCTGATTTGAGACACGCCAAAGGACACCTTTCCGGCGCTGAACCGCTTAAAATCCTGATAAAAGATCTCTTCATTGCTTTTTCCCTTCAGGTTGCTTCCTGCTGCAAACATTTCCCCTGCATAGGCTTCCACCTGAATCCCTGCAGTCTCTGCCAGAGCCAGAGCTGCCTGCCGGTCCATGGGCGTGCAGGTCGGAGAGCGGAACAGCAGGGTATCCGATATAATGGCGCTGCATAAAAGTCCGGCTGTGGCCTTGTCGATTTCCACACGGTTTTCCTGGTACATCTGATAAACAATGGTAGCTGTACACCCTACAGGCTGGTTGCGGAAAAACACCGGAGCTATGGTCTCCACTGTGCCAAGCTTATGATGGTCAATAATCTCTA
This sequence comes from uncultured Clostridiaceae bacterium, assembly GCA_949948825.1. Lineage (GTDB taxonomy): Bacteria > Bacillota > Clostridia > Lachnospirales > Lachnospiraceae > Brotaphodocola. Next base: position 16,102 of record CATLIJ010000001.1, on the reverse strand, counting down.
AAATCTCTGCATTTTCAATTCCATCCACAGCCTGACTCCGCTCATTGTGATCCACCAGAACAATCTGCTTTCCTCTGGCTCCCAAAAGATTCCGGCGGGAGATCATGCCCCGATACCTGCCGTCCCGGTCCAAAACAGGAAAGTCCCGGTGCCTCTTGCTTGCCATCACATCCCGGATATCGTCAATACAGTCCGTATCCTGAAAAGTGATCAGCCCCTTTGTCCTCATAAAATACTCAATAGGCATGCTCTGATTAATAAGACGCGCCACAAAATAAGCATCATAGGGAGTCATAATCACTGTACAGCCCCGCTCCTGGGCAAGCTTGCGGATGGTCATGGACACAGCTGCACCTTCACAGACAATAATGCAGTCTGCCTCCATCTCAATGGCGCAGAGCTGGGATTCATACCGGTTGCCTAAAATCACCAGGTCATGGGGAGAAATATAATACTCCATCATGTCCGGATTAGCCGCAGCAACCAGAACCTTTCCCTCTTCAAAGCATTTTGTCTCATCTCCCACCAGCAAAGCTCCCTCCAGAGTTTCCAGAATGTTGCTGTAACTGGTCCGTGCCTTTGACAGAATGCTGCTGTCATACACATTCATATAAGTCTTGGCAATATCCCCAACCGTAATCAGCCCCTCCAGCTTCCCGTCGCTGCTCACAGCCGGAAGAGTCACCACATTCCCGTCCTGCATCAGGTTCCATGCCTTTTTCAGGGAAATATTTCTGTCCACTCCCTGTACCTCATGGATTTCCACATCCCGCACCTGGGTCCTGACACTCTCCACCGGATGGGGCGCATCCACCCCAAAATAATCCAGCACAAACCGGGTCTCTTCATTAATATGCCCTGCCCGCCGCGGTTCATATGCATTGCCTGTAATCGCCCTCTTCAGTCTGGCGTAGCAAATCGCTGAACAGATGGAATCCGTATCCGGGTTTTTATGCCCGATTACAATGGTCTTCTTTTTTCTCTCTGCATCCATGATCTCCTCCCACAAAATCCGTTTCTCCATGTACTCTCTAAGCGTTACAATCTATTTACAATGTGTTCATATTCCGTTCACATCTTATTTTTATACTAATTGTATAGAAAGTCAAGAAAACATTTCAATTCGCTAGTAAAATTGCACATAGATTTTTCATAATTGCCCCGGTTGGACGAAAGTCCTCCGGGGTCTCCTCATGTTATATCCAAATACAATTATCCTAACACCAGTCGGGCTGCACCATAAATCCCAGCATCATTTCCCAGCTCTGCCAATCCGATCCTTCCCTTATTTTTGGAAATCGTTGAATAGTAATCATAATATTTTTCAATCCGGTTCAGCAAAAACTCACCGGCTCTGGACACGCCGCCGCCAATGACAAACATCTGAGGATCCACAGTCAAAGCGATCTGCGCCAGCACCAGGCCCAAATACCGCCCCACGGTCTCCGCCACCTCCAAAGCCATGGCATCTCCTGCCTTTGCCTCATCCATCACATCCTTTGCTGTGATCTTGTCACCGTACTGCCGCATGGAAGAGGGCGCATCGGTTGCTGCCATCTTTCTCCGGGCTTCCCTGGCAATTCCTGTGGCGCTTGCAATCTGCTCCAGACACCCCACACCGCCGCAATTACAGTGCTCCTGCTCCTCGTCCCGCACATGAATATGGCCGATCTCACCTCCCAGCCCATGTTTGCCTGCAATGATTTTCTCATCTATAATCACACCGCCGCCCACGCCGGTTCCCAATGTCACCATCACAATATCCGTATATCCCTTGCCGCCTCCCTGCCACATCTCTCCAAGAGCTGCAACATTGGCGTCATTGCCGCTTCTGACAAGAAGGCCGTCCAGCAGACTGCTAAGCTGTGTCTGAGGATTTAGATTTCTCCATCCCAGGTTCACGCAGACCTCCACAAACCCATCTGGCATCACTGGCCCTGGAACTCCCATGCCTGCTCCCGCCACATCACTCATGCTGATTTTCTTTTCAGCCAGAACTGCTTTAATAGAAGCAGCCACATCTTCTAAAATATATTTGCCGCCGTCTTCCTTTCTGGTCTCCACCTCCCACTTGTCAAGCAGCTGGCCGCTGGCCGTAAACAGCCCAAGCTTTACCGTGGTTCCCCCAATATCAATGCCAATACACATTTTCTCCATATATACTCTCCTCCATTTTCCTTTTGATTTGTTATGGTTAAATATGGCTAGCTGTAGTATAAAAGAAAGTATATTTGAATGCAAGTAAAAGATGTACAATATTTTACTCAAAAAACACCAGAGCCCCCGCATTCATATGCCAGAGTTCTGGTGTCTCTCTTTTATAGGCTTCTTGCCACTTCCAAAATATGCTCCACAGTAAAACCAAAATGCTCAAACAGCTGAGCTGCCGGAGCGCTGGCGCCGAATCCATCCATCGTGACCAGAGCGCCGTCCAGACCCACGTAGCGGTGCCATCCGAAACCGCTCAAAGCTTCCACTGCCACGCGTTTACGCACTGCTCTTGGAAGCACAGATTCCTTATACTCTTCTGTCTGTTCTTCAAATATTCCCATGGAAGGCATGGAAACCAGCCGTACCCTGCGGCCCTCCTTGTCAAGAATTGCTTTTGCCTCTGCTGCCAGCGCCACCTCTGAACCCGACGCAATCAAAATCAGCTCCGGAAGTCCCTCACAGTCTGCCAGCACATAAGCCCCCTTCAGGGCTTCCCTGCTGGTTCCTGCCACAGCCGGAAGCTTCTGGCGGCTTAACACCAGCGCTGTGGGCGTATGGTCAGAAGCCACTGCGCTGTACCATGCAGCAGCTGTCTCCACTCCGTCACAGGGACGGAATACATGGAAATTCGGAATGGAACGGAACATGGCTAATTGTTCGATTGGCTCATGGGTCGGTCCATCCTCTCCTACTCCGATACTGTCATGGGTAAACACAAAAATCAGCGGCACTTTCATCAAGGCAGACAGACGGGCCATGGGCTTTGTGTAATCGCTGAACACGAAAAACGTGGCAACATAAGCACGCATTCCCCCATGAAGCATCAGTCCGTTACCAATCGCAGTCATAGCCATCTCCCGCACGCCGAAATGAAGATTGCGGCCCTGAGGATTGGCAGAGGAATAATCTCCGGCCTGGTCCATAATGGTCTTGTTGGAGGGGCCTAAGTCTGCAGAACCGCCCATAAGATTCGGCAGAAGCTTCTGCAGACGGTTCAGAATCTTCCCTGAAGCATTTCTTGTGGCATCTGCCTTTTTCAGAGCCTCCCACAGCTCCTCCTCCTGAAGAAGAGCATTGGCCGCCTCATGGTTTCCGTCTTCATGGTACAGGCTCCACAGCTTTTCCATCTCCGGATACTCCTGACAGTAGGCAGCAAACATCACCTTCCACGCTGCCTCGCTTTCTGCCTTTTCCAGAGAAGCCCTGCGGAAATGCTCATAAACCTCCTCCGGCACAAAAAACGGCTCTGAGTACTCCCAACCCAGGTTCTCCCGCAATGCCTCCACGTTTCCTGCTCCCAGGGGTTCTCCATGAGCGCTTGCCTTCCCCTGCTTCGCCGGACATCCATAGCCGATCTCTGTGCGGATGGTGATAAAGGAGGGACGGGACGTATCGGCCTTTGCCGCCTCTATCGCTCGGCCAATGGCCTCCAGGTCATTGCCATCCTCCACATAAAGAGTCTGGAATCCAAAAGCTTCCATCCTTTTTGTCACATCTTCTGAAAACGTAATATCCGTATCGCCTTCTATTGAAATTTTATTGGAATCATAAAGTATGATAAGCTTCCCCAGGCCCAAAGTGCCTGCAAGGGAAAATGCCTCGGATGAGATCCCCTCCATCATACATCCGTCGCCGCCCAGGGCATACGTGTAATGATCCACAACCGGGTAATCCTCCCGGTTAAATACAGACGCCAGATGGGTCTCCGCAATAGCCATGCCCACGGCCATCCCCATACCTGCCCCCAAAGGACCGGTAGTAGCCTCCACTCCCGCCGTATGCCCATATTCCGGGTGTCCGGGCGTCCGGGAGCCAAGCTGTCTGAATTCCATCAAATCCTCTTTTGACAATCCGTCATATCCAAACAAATGAAGCAATGAATAGAGCAGCATGGAACCATGTCCGCCGGACAGGACAAACCGGTCCCTGTTCGCCCAGTCCGGGTCCGCCGGATTGTGGCTTAAATGGTTCATCCACAGCTCATAGGCCATAGGGGCGCACCCTAAAGGCAGCCCCGGATGACCGGAACTGGCTTTTTCAATTGCATCTGCAGATAATATACGAATCCCGTTTACTGACAATGTATCTAACTGATTCATTGGTATCCTCCTCATGTTCTGTATGTATGTCAGGTTCCTGTTACTTTAATTTAATCTCCCGCATTTCCTGGGGTCCGATTACCAAAAGGGTATTGGGCGCAGATCCTCTGCGGATCTTTGTCACCGCAAAGTCAAAAACCGCATCCAGCTTTTCCACCCCAGCCATATTATATATCCTACACGAGTTATCATTATACAGAAAGATTAGTTCTCCGTCAATATCCGCATGAGTATAATCGTAAGTAAATTCCTTACTCAGCACGTGTTTCCCGTCTGCCCGGTACACCTCCAGGCGCCGCTCTCCCTCATTGGTATTATTCCACACAACCACGCCTACATATTCATCGGAATAAAAAATACCCTGGATTTCCTCCTCCAGCAGAACCTGACTCAGCATCTCCGGCTTTAACAGATTCTTAGAGGAAAAAAATACTGGTCCCGTGCTGCCAAAAGCACAGGAATAGGGTGTCTTCAAATACACCACACGAGGCACAACCGCATTCTCAAAGGGCTCGTCAAAGCCCCCCACCAGACGGGTTGCCTGATTTTTCCCCACCTCTGAAAAATCATAAAACACCACCCGGCTTTTGGCCTGTCCCCCTTTCAGATAAACATAGGAAGCCATCATCTGAGTGCCATCCTTTGAGACAGAAATATCCATCATATATCCGTTTCCCGATATATTGGCCTTCATCTCTGTTCCATGAGGACTTCCATCCTTGGTAAAACAATACAGATAGCTGGACGCAGGCCCTTCCACCACTACCGCCACAAATCCAAGGCCGGATACTGCCACTTTGGTTATCGGCAGAATGGTAGTCGCCTCCCCTACCTTGCCGCTGGTATTATAAATATAGATTTTATTGCCCTGCTGATCCGCAATTGCCGCATAATCTCCGTTTACTGACACAATCGGAAGCTTCATCTCATAGCTGTCATTCCACACCGCTGCTCCCCGGTTATCCACATAAGAAGCTCCGTCTCTGGTATACTTGATCACATTCTTTCCAAAGGTCTCATATCCCACCAGACTTCCCTGGCTTAAAGGAATCTGCCGTATGGTCTCATACTCAGTAAAACGGAAAATCTGCTGATAATAAAACCATCCGCCTGCCGCGACAAATACCAGTGCCAGAGCCAGCCCTGCCTTTATCAGATTTTTGCGCCGTTTTTTCTGTCGGGCAACATATAACTCCTGTTCCTCCTTCTGGCTTCTGCCAGGAGGAAAATCCTTACCTGGCGTGATCATCTGACGGCGAAGCTGCTGTTTTTTGCTTTCCCTGCTCATAGAGCTCATATCACCCATGGCCTTATCTCCTGCCTGTGAATCTTGAACTTTAGTATACATCATTTTCCCGGCAGGGTCAAAGGCTTTTCATTGAATCATTCCACTGGAGGCAAATACAATTCCTGGCCAACCGTCAGACGGTTCTCATCTCCCAGCTGATTCCACTGGCAGATCTGCGGCAGATGATTCACACTGTGGTAATATTCAATGCAGATTCCATAGAGAGTCTCCCCCTCCTGAACCACATGGACAATGGCATCTGCCGGTACCTGAACCGGCTCTGCCTCTGGTTCCTTGCCCGACTCCCCGCCAAAAGCTGCTGACTCTGCATCTGAATTTGCCTCCTTTGATTCCCGGGCAGCTTCACTCTCCTGAAGCTGCTCTCCTTCCGCCGCAGCCTGCGTAGCCTGTCCGCTTTCTGATTCAGGCGCAAAATCCACCCCCTCTGCCCCTGCTGGCAATATGCTCTCTCCCTCCAAAACCTGCGTCTCTGTATTCGGAGCCAAGTTCCCGCCCACATTGCCTGCCATCACTGTATTTCCCCCGGAAGGCATGCTTTCCGGCTCAATGGCATGATCCGGTTTGGTCGGATATACCTCCCCTGCTACCTCCTCAAACAAAAGCTCTCCCTGCTCCCTGGTCTGTGGCTCCTTTCCCAAAAAGCCGGACCATTTCTCCTCCATGTCCTCCGGCAGAGCAGAGGCGATCACAGATTCCATCTCCTTAATCCGGTGATAATTATTAAACATGGCCACACCGCAGGCCAATACCAGCACAGAAAGAACACCGCAGGCTGTCTGAAGATTCCCCAGGGTGGAACGTCTCCGCCTTGCTTCTTCTTTATTGTCCTCCATTTTCTGGCGGAAATCCCGGATAATGGTCTCCTTTGCTCCCTGCTCCACCCGGCGCACATCCCTCCTAGACACCATATAATCCTGCATCATCTGGTTTCTTTCATAATAAATACAATACCCGCGCAGCTTATAGAAGCCGTCCTCTGACGCCACATACACTGCTTCCTCCCCCTCCAGGCCGCAGCTTAAGTACATCAGCTGGTTTTTCTCCGGAAAATACCTTCCATGCTGCTTCCAGTAATTTAAGGGACTTAACACACGGTCCGGAACACTGCACAAAAACCACCCCAAAACAGTCCGTTTTGGAAACATCTCTTCTATGGCATGATAGGCCCGATCCCATGCTTCTTCTGTGAAATCCACCTTGCTCCCGTCCCGGACCACATCCTCCATCTCCAAAGCGCCATCCACAAAAAGATAAGGCATCCCCTCCTGAGTTCTGACCTCGCCTACCAAAAGGCCGACCCGCAGATCTTGTCCACCGGTCGGATACAGACGTTTCAGATATGTATTGACATAATCCTCCACATATAACTTTACATTCAAATCCCGCTCCCCAATCTGCCGGATATTTTTCGGCAGCTTTGGGTATGGATTATAAAATTCTCCCATAATTTCACCCCACTGTTATGATTTCATTTCAAAGCTTTCTTTTTATACATGCCCATCATAACATATGTGGAGTGCTGATTTTGTCAAACCAAAGCTCTGTTTTCCAAAAACTGTTCGACAAGAAATACACTTTCACAGATATAATCCGCCATCTTCATCACCATGGAAAGCCGGACACTCTGTAACATCAGCGGATCATAATTCCCATATCCCCCTACAATGCCAGTAATGAAAATATCTCCCACTGCCTGCAAATCCTTGCACACTCCAAGTCCTGGACGCAATGCCCCTTTTCCCAGGGTGATACATCCCACATGGTCCTGACTTCCTACTGAGGCATCTACTGCCACAATCACATGATTCGGATACCGGAGCCGGATCATAGCCATGGACTGTTCCAGGTTCATGGCATGAATCGGACGCTCCAGAGTCCCCACTATCTGAATCTGACGCACCTCATGCTCTTTTAACTTATATCCAATAAGAGGACCCAGGCTGTCTCCTGTGGAACGGTCTGTTCCAATACACAGGGCCAGCACCCCTCTTTTTCCCTCCTCGTCCATGATCTCCCCAATCATGTCATGGAGAGTCCGGGCAAATATTTCGGTTTCATATTGTTTACCAGAATCAAAGTAATAAATCTTTCTGCCAATCTTCCATTTTCTGCACAAACTTGTCTTCATACTTCCCCGCCTGTACTCATTTTGTTATTCCTATTATAAGCGCCTGGAAAGAATTTTATACTTTGATTCTGTCTTTTACTTTTTCTGGCTCTGGTACACCCGGATGGCTTCACTTACATTTGACGCTTTGCCTGCCTGAACAATCATGCACAGTTCCCCAAGCTTTTGAGGATTCATAAACTCCTTTCCCAAATAAGTCCCATAACAATCCGTCATGTGCAGCCGCCTCTCCTTCACATCCTCCTGCACCTCCCGCAGACGTCTTGCCACCTCCTGGTGATCCCCCTGGAGTTGTTCCAGCTTTGCCCTGTAATGATTCTCAATTTCATCCTTAAGAATATTTTTTGTCACAGTATCAAATGTATTCAGGGCATCCTTCTGCTTCTCTGCCACCTCCTCCAGCTCCTGCTGCAATCTGGCTATCTCATCATCATATTTTCCCAAATCATACAAAGCTTCATTTTTATCTCTCCGGACACTGGCTGCAGTCTTCCGAATCTTTTTCCTGTTTTCCAAAATCTGATCCTGAATCTTCCTGCATTCCCGCAAAGGCTCCATATACGGCAGCTTTGTCCGATTGCCCACAAAAATATATCCGCCGCCTGCGACCAGAATATCTATAATATAAATTCCTGCCAGATAAAGGGGCTTTCGCTCCGGCAGCAGCCAGTATGCTCCCCAGGGTATTGCCAGAAACACCACAAGAATACACAAAAAAAGCATCAGATACTCTTTTAAAAAATGAGGAAAATAAAGACTGTAATACAGGGGACTTTGAAAGATTCCCGGCAGCTGCTCCCTCTTAATCCGATTCCTTCTCTGCTGTTTTAAGTCCCGAATCTGCTCCCAAAACACAGCTGTCTCCTCCTGAATCCGGCCCTTAATCCCTTTTCCTTTGGCTTTTTCCCGCTTGCTCCGTATTTTCTTCAGCTGTTCCTTGGCTTTGCGGATTTCCCCTTCATAGGCAGCGCTTATTTCCTCCCGCCGTTTTTTCACAGTCTGCTGCACAGCGGCTCCCATCTGCTTTTTCTCTTCTTCCAAGCTTCTCTCCAGCTGTGCCTCCTCCTGGACAAGCTTCTGCTCCTGTCCCTCCAGCTGCTGCAGCTTTTCCAGCGCCTCCTTTGCCTCGTTTAAAAATACCAGGCATTCCTCCATCGTCTGTGCCATAATTGGTCCTCCTTTGCAAGCTGCTGATTCCTGACCCTTTTCTGTTTATAGTTTACAACAGATTGCTGCTGCGGGCAAGGGTTTCCCGAAAAGAATCTGGCGGAAGATACTTGGTTGACCGGGCATAAAATCTGTGATAAGATGAAAGCACCAAAAGCATGGAAAGGAAGGAAGCGCTGTGTTCCGTATGTGGGGAAAAATCTGGAAAAATAATCGTATGCTTCAGGACACGGTAATTTGTATCACAGATTACAGCATGTCCCGGACTGCCATGGTCTTTCAGTCCCTGGAGGATATTTGTTATGAATTTGATTTAAGCAAACCCATCTGGCTGGATCAGAATATTTCTGAATTTCAAAGAGTGTCCAAAACCCGTTTTACTCAGGACTCTTTTGTGGAATCCATTCCCTTTGATTTTCTGGAGCTGCAGATTATTGAAGAATAAAGATAAAAAAGGCGTTTCACCTAAAACGAAACGCCTTAAAATTCCCTTTTCTGCTGATTCTCAGCATATTCTATATAAAATGTGATCGGAAATCACATCTGCTTCTCTCCGTCTTTACCCCGTCTTACACCAGCCTCATAATTATTCTGACCTGTCTCACAATCCTTACCTATGCTTCCTGCCCTGCCTTCACGCCAGATATTCCTTTAAAATATCTCCAATCAGCTGCACCTCATCAGGTCCCAGCTCTTTCAGCCAGCTTTCATCTCCTTCCTTCCCTTTTTCCTTGCTCGCAGCAATCTGCTCCAGACTCCGCTTCAGATAATCCACATCACGGACACTGGCCTTTGTCTCCTCGCCCGTATCCTCCATGGCAGTTGCAGCTGCCTCCCGCCTGCCATTTTTATTGTTTCTTTTTCCGGAGCCGCCCAGCCGTGTGCTGCTCCGGTCTCTCTGGCTTCCCTTGTCTCCCTGGACGCTTCCATTATTCTGAGTTGCATTGTCTCCTATCCGGCCAGCGCTCATACCAGCTGCCTCCTCTGGCTCCGGCTCCCTGGTCTTAGCTGCATCTCCTCTCCGGTCCGCCTGGTTTCCCCGGTCCGCCAGACGGACAAAGCTGCGCACCTTTGCCCTGGAAGAATCCGGCCCGTCATTCCAGCTGCTGTCCTCTGTCACACTCCGCGCCAGCCTGGGACACAAAATATTCTCCAGGTAATCCTGTAGAGATGCCTCCAAAAGCTCCCGCCTTCCCCCTGCTGTCCCATTGTCAAACAGCATGGTAAACATAGACATCAAAACTGCCCCTGCTCCATAGAGCACCACATAAAATGTATCCAGTCTGTACCAATAAGAAAAAAACGCCCCGATTCCCCCTGCCAGCAGGCACAGCCAGGTCAGCTGCATGGAAAGATTCCCCCATCCTGCCAAAGTCAGTCCGCCGAATTTCATCTCGCAGAGCTGATGATCCAACCAGGCTCCGCTGTCCGGCAGTCCCTGATTCATTCGATATGTATTCTCCGTTTTCTGTTTCAGATCTCTTAAGCACTTATTCTTTGTGGTAGCCATGCTTCCGCTTTCCTTAATCAGTCTTTTGTAAAGATTACTGGTTATCATTCTGGTAACAACCCCCAGAAAACAAATACCTGCCAGTACATACAATGCCTGTCCTGTTTCTAATAATTGCAGCATAAAAAGCTCCCCTTTCTTTCCTGATTTTTCAGACAGCTATCATTATAGCCGCCAAAATCCATTTTGGAAAGTTCAGGGAGCCTAGAATCGTTCGTCAAAGTTCGATGATATCTGATTCTTAAGTTCATGTTGGATTCTTAAGGAGCCTCTTTTCATGCCGCGGCATGTTTGCCTTCAGAAAAATAACACAGATATTTCTTATACAGCCCCAATCAACGCCCTGGTCAGGTTGACGCTGTGAATAATCGCCAGCCGCTCAAACTCCTCGTAATCCATCTGCGCACTGTCATCTGCCTTGTCAGAGATGGCTCGTACAATCAGAAACGGCACCTGGTTCAAACAGGCAGCCTGGGCAATGGCTGCCCCCTCCATCTCGGTACATGCGCCTTTAAATGTGTCTGACAGCCACTTCTTCTTTTCCCTGGAGGACACAAACTGGTCGCCTGTCAGCACGCGCCCCTCATGCACTCCAATATCCGGATTGACCTTCCGACAGCATCTGGCAGCTGTCTCCCGCAAGCTCTGGTCTGCCTCAAAGGCCAGTGTTCCCATCTGCGGAATCTGTCCTGGCTCATACCCAAACTGTGTGGCATCCACATCATGCTGTACTGCATCTGTGGCCAGCACCAGATCTCCAATATTAATCTCTGCCTTAAGAGATCCGGCAATTCCTGTATTTACAATCCCGTCCACGCCAAACCGGTCCACAAGAATCTGCACGCACACAGCTGCATTTACCTTTCCAATACCAGAACGCACCACAACAACATCCTTGTCCTGAATTCTTCCCTTATAAAAATCCATTCCAGCCAGAGACACCACCTCCGGCTCCTTCATCTCCTTTTTCAGCTGCTCCACCTCTTCTGCCATGGCGCCGATGATTCCTAACATAAGCTTGCTCCTTTGTTTTTCTAGTTTTTAAGTAACCATTCACGTACACAGTATACCACATATAAAACTCTTGACAATCCCTTTTATAACTGGATATAATAAAAATACTGTTTGAAATTTCCAGTTAATTTTTTTAATTATTTATTACAAGCATGGAGGACTATTACAATGGTTTATAAAACACGCAATGTCTGCTCAAGAGAAATCCGTTTTGATGTGAAGGATCACAAGCTTACTAATGTTCAGTATATCGGCGGATGTTCCGGGAATACCCAGGGGGTAGCCCGTCTGGTGGAGGGGATGGATGTAAGTGAAGCCATTGAACGGCTGGAAGGCATCCATTGCGGTTTTCGCCCCACCTCCTGTCCGGATCAGCTTGCTCAGGCATTAAAAGCCTATGAACAGGAAAACAGAGCCAGCCAGTCTTAATGACTGGTTGGCTCCATTCCTCACATCCTGATTTCCTGTTGATCCATACCAAATCATTCCAAATAATAATAAATAAAAATTGTGTCAAAAAATGACAATGACGGAGAAAGTTATGAAAAAGAGGATGAATACATGGCTCCCCGCTCTTTTGCTGGCCGCATTGCTGACCGGATGCCAGAACCATGACCCCAAACCATCAGATGAAGTGTCATCGCCTGTCTCTGACACAGTCAGTCTGACCGTATGGGGCGCTGCGGAAGATGAAGAATTGCTTCGCCAGATCTTTGACGGATTTCAGTCTCAATACCGCGGACAGGCAAATTTCCAGATCCAATATCAGCCCCAAAGTGAGAGCCACTGCACCGACGCACTGATGGAAGACCTGGAAAACGGGGCAGATGTATTTGCATTTGCTGATGATCAGCTGAATACCCTGGTGGCTGCAGGCGCATTGGAACCAGTGGAAAATCCGGAAGCCTTCCGACAGGCAAACATTCCGGAAGCGGTTCAGGCTGCCTGTGTAAATGATACTTTATATGCATTGCCTCTGACAGCAGATAACGGATATTTTCTTTATTATAATAAAAAATATTTTTCTGAAGAAGAGATTAAATCCTGGGATCAGATGCTTCAGATTGCTGCTGAACATGGAAAAAAAGTCTCCATGGAATGGTCCTCCGGATGGTATGTATATGCTCTGTTTGGCAATACAGGGCTTACTGTGGGGCTGAATGACGACGGAATTACCAATTACTGTACATGGAACAGCACAGAAGGCAGGATAAAAGGAATTGATGTGGCCCAGGCTATGGAAGATATGGCAAAGCATCCTGGATTTGTCAGCACGGATGACGCCGGATTTGTGGAAGGTGTTAAAAACGGAACGATTATCGCTGGCATTAACGGCGTATGGAATGGAGTCGCTGTGGAAGCTGCCTGGGGCCGGGATTTTGCTGCTGCAAAGCTTCCCGCCTACACCTGCGCAGGACAGCAGGTACAGATGACCTCCTTTTCTGGCTACAAGCTAATTGGCGTTAATGCATATTCCAAACAAAGAGAGTGGGCTGCAAAGCTGGCTGAATGGATTGCCAATGAAGAAAATCAAAAGCTGCGCTTTCTGCTGCGGGGCCAGGGACCAGCCAACAAAAATGCGGCAGCCTCAGATGAGGTTCAAAACGCTCCTGCTATCGCTGCATTGCTGGAACAATCCGAATTTTCCTGCCTTCAGCGAATCGGAGGAAATTTCTGGGAACCAGTAGCTGATTTTACCGATAATCTTCTGGCCGGGAATCCGTCCAAAGACAGCCTTCAGGAACAGCTTGACCTTATGGTTGAAGGCATTACCGCCCCATAAGATCCGATCATAAAGGAGTAGCAGCCGTGATGAAAAATATCAGTTTAAAACATCGTTTGATTATACCAGTCGCTCTTTTAGGTATTGTAGCGCTTTTGTCAAACCTTCTTTCCTTTATCAATATCCATAATGTAAATGCAAGCGCTTCCAATATTGCTGACAATTACATGGAGGGCAAAAGCCAGCTGGCAGAAATCTGTCAGTCCTCCATGAATATACATAAAATGGCCCTAAGCCACATTGTAGCTACTGACTATGATACCATGATCATTCTGGTCCAGCAAATTAAGGAAGAGGAAGCTGTTTTGGATGACATGCTTGCCAAATATGAGTATCATGTTATACCGGAAGACCAGAAACAATATGAACAGCTTTTGTCCCATTATGATTCCTTTAAGCATGCCCTGGTCCATCTGGTCTGCGCCAGCGCCAGCCACAAGACTCAGGAGGCCTATGCCCTGGCTAACCAGGATGTTGCCTCTTCTGCTGCTGCCATGGAGGAGGATATTGACGCTTTAAATGCTTCCATCAGCAAGCAGACTGCCACAGCAAGAATGCACCTTTCCATTGTATATATGATCTCCATAGCAGGCGGCTCTGCTTCTGTCATTGCCTGCGTCTTCCTGGTGTTTGCAGCCCTGAAGCTGATTAACCGTCATGTGGTGATTCCCGTGAAAAATATTTTAAAGACCATCCAGGAAAGCTCCGGACGCATTAACAACATGACCGGCGAGGTCTTAAAAAGAACTCAGGCTTCCAAAGGAAGCGCTGCCAGCCTTTCCATCCTTGCAGAGCAAATGTCCGCAACCATACAGGAAGTGGCAGGCAGCGTATCTGCCATTAATGACAACACAGAGGATGTACGGTCAGATGTACAGAATATTGCAGAAGAATGCAGCGCTATCACTGCTTATACCATTCAGATGAATGCCCGTGCCAACACAATGCAGCAATCTGCCCAAAAAAGTGCGGAGATCACCGGCGCCAAGGCAAAGGAAATTCTCCTGGCTCTTAATGATGCCATTGAAAAAAGCAAAAGCGTGGACCAGATCAAAGTCCTGACCAGCGACATTCTGAACATCTGCCAACAAACCCGGCTGATTGCCCTTAATGCTTCTGTGGAAGCTGCCAATGCGGGAGCTGCCGGAAAAGGTTTTGCCATTGTTGCCAGCGAAGTACGTGATCTTGCCCATTCCAGCCAGGAAACAGCCAACCGGATTCAGGACATTAACACCATAGTCACTTCCGCTGTTTACAATCTTTCTGAAAATGCACAGAATCTGACAGACTATATGAGTCAGTCTGTTCTTACGGAATTTCAGGAATTTGTCAAATCCGGCAGCCAGTATATGGAGGATGCCGCCTATATCCGTCAGACTATGGATGAGTTTCAAAAACGGACCGACCGCCTGAAAAACTCCATGTCTGAAATCGCAGATTCCATCAACACCATTACAAAGGTCATTGACCAGGGAGCCAACGGTATCTCCGGTGTGGCAGGCAATACCAAAAATCTCGCTGATGATATGGAAGATATCACACAGCGCATGGGAGTGAATCAGGAAGTGGTAAAAGGGCTGGAAAGAGAAACTACTGTATTTAATAACCTGTAATCAAAAAGAAGCCGTCTCCTTATGGCGGCTTCTCTTCCTGTTTTTTATGGACGGTTTAAGTACTCCATAATTCCCATATGAATCGTCCATGCCATCCGATCCTGATAATCCTCTGTATTCAAAGCTTTCGCCTCTTTCCAGTTGGACAGAAATCCACACTCCACAATCACAATTGGCTGTTTCACATGAAGCAGAAGGTAATAATTTCCATTGGGCTTTGCCAGCCTTCTGTTCTTCTCCCCCAGGACAAAATCAAACCGCTTTTGAAGAATCTCTGCCAGCTGCTTTCCCTTTTCCGAATCTTTATAGTAAAAGACCTGACCTCCGGAGACACTTTCCTCATGGTA
The DNA here is from genome assembly GCA_949948825.1 of uncultured Clostridiaceae bacterium. Taxonomy (GTDB): domain Bacteria; phylum Bacillota; class Clostridia; order Lachnospirales; family Lachnospiraceae; genus Brotaphodocola. The sequence goes on along the minus strand of CATLIJ010000001.1, from coordinate 921 downwards.
ACTGTTCTGGTGAATGCTGACCACCAGTTCCGGCCTTGTCTCATTAATCAAGTCACAGCGTTTCTTCATATCTGCCATCTTCTTGCGGCTGTCCTTCTCTCCATAAAGCCCTTTGTCCTCTTCCCGCGTCATGACCACTTCCACATCTGACGCCTCCAGATATGCCTTCAGCTTCCTGGCAATCTCCAGGTTAATATCCTTCTCCAGGCTTCCATCCACTCCCACCTTCCCCGGATCATTTCCTCCATGACCAGGAGGCGGGAACAGACCAAAATATTATTCGCCTAGTTTCCTCCCCATCAAGTCATCTAAAATAACGTTTGTATCAACCAATACTTTCATACTTTTCCCCCAATGCCTGCTCCAGTTCTGCTGACATCCAGCGCCATACAGCACTCTCAATCCCTCGTTTTTAAGTTCTGACAGAAATACATCGGAATATAAGCGGTTATTATACTCTCTGCTTCTGGCGTAGCAACGGACATAGATCCACTCATCACACCCATCGTCAATCAGCTCTTCTCTATCTAAAACCAGGCTGTCGCACAATTCATGTTCTAATACCCAGGACACTAATGTTGTTTTAAAAGGTTTATCAAAATAAATAATTCCATTCTTTTCATGGGTTTTTGGCATGGCTGTATCACGCTCCGTTCCAAATAAGTATAGCATTTTACCCAACCTATTGCAAGTTGTCTAAAATTTCACGGATACTCTTAAACAGACCTTACAAACAATCCGTCAAACTCCCCGCTGAACTTATAGACAATCTCAATATGCTTATCTTCAAACACATAAATCTTGTCAATAAACTCCACCACCGTAGCACGGTCAAGTTCTGTGATCGCTCCATTCTCCAAAAGTCTCTCTACCCACGGGTTAGAAAGCACATCGCTGACCTTGGAAATGGTCTTTTGCAGC